>NZ_CP059199.1:0-315000 GCF_014251775.1 Blattabacterium cuenoti
TTAAGTTATTAATATTAAAAAAGTTATAATTTATGTAAACTTATGAATAATAAATCTTTAATAGATTCTTTTTCAGACTTTAAATATGAAAAAAATATAGACAAAATAAATCTTATGTCTATTTTAGAAGAATCTATACGATCTGTTTTAAAAAAAAAATATGAATCTTCAAAAAATTATGATATTATAGTTAATCTTGATCAAGGAGATTTAGAAATATGGAGAAATAGAATAGTGGTAAAAGATGGATCAGTAAAAAATACTAATAGAGAAATAGAATTATCTATAGCAAGAAAAATAGAACCTGATTTTGAAATAGGTGAAGAAGTAACAGAAAAAGTAGAATTAAAATCTTTAGGAAGAAGAGCAATTTTATCTTTAAAACAAAATCTTTTATCAAAAATAAATAAACATGACAATACAAATATTTATAAAAAATTTATAAATAAAATAGGAAAGGTTATAAGCGTTGAAGTATATCATATTTTACCAAGATATATAATTGTTAGAGATGAAGAACTCAATGAAATGATTTTACCAAAACAAGAACAAATTCCAAATGATTTTTTTAAAAAAGGGGATCTAGTTAAAGTTTTAGTAAAAAAAGTTGAATGGAAGGATAATAAACCTTTTGCCATTCTCACTAGAAAAGATTCAAATTTTTTAAAAGAATTATTTAAATTGGAAATTCCAGAAATATCTGAAGGATTAATTACAATAAAAAAAGTTGTTAGAATTCCAGGTGATAAAGCTAAAATATCAGTAGAATCTTATGACGATAAAATCGATCCAATAGGAGCATGTGTCGGGATAAAAGGATCTAGAATACATCCTATAGTAAAAGAATTAAGAAATGAAAATATAGATATAATTAATTACACTTCTAATAATGAACTTTATATAACTCGTTCATTAAGTCCTGCAAAAATTTCTATGATAGAAATGAATGAAGAAAAAAAACTTGCAAATGTATATTTAAAAGTAGAGGAAATTTCTAAAGCTATTGGAAAACATGGGCAAAATATAAAATTAGCTAGTCAAATAACCGGTTATAAAATATATGTATTTAAAGATTTTCATTTTGAAGATGATGTCGAATTAACTGAATTTTCTGACGAAATTGATCCAATAATTTTAGAAAAATTTCGTAAACTTGGACTAAATACTGCAAAATCTATTTTAAATTATAAAAAAAATTCTTTAATTAAAGCAACTAATATTGAAGAAAAAATAATAACTAAAATAGTTACTATTCTACAAAAAGAATTCGAAAAATAAATTAATAACATTAAAAAATTAAAACTTTTATAAGTTTTTTTTATCACTAAATTTTTATTTTTGTTCTTAATTGAAAAATAAAATATGGTTGATAAAATTAGATTAAAAACGGTATTAACTAGATATAACATATCATTACAAAGATTAGTTAATTTTTTAAAAAAAAATGGAATTAAAATAGAAAATAATCCTAATTCTAAAATAGAAGAAAAAACATATAAATTTATAGTAAAAGAATTTCAAAATCATATAAATTTTAATAAATCAGAAAAATTATTATTAAAAAATAAAATAGATAGAAAAAAATTGGAGTTAGAAAAAAAACTAGAATTAGAAAAAAAACTAGAATTAGAAAAAAAACTAGAATTAGAAAAAAAACTAGAATTAGAAAAAAAACTAGAATTAGAAAAAAAACTAGAATTAGAAAAAAAACTAGAATTAGAAAAAAATAAAAATAAAATTTATAAAAAACCTGAACATATAAATACTATCTATCAAAAATTAGATGGTGTTATTTTAACAGGTGATAGAATAGATCTATCTAAATTCGAAAAAAAAAATAATCAAGACTTAAAAAAAAAGAGAAAAAGAATTAGAAAAAAAATATCATTTGTTAATTCTAATTTTAATGATAAAAAATTTCATAAAAAAATTAAAAAGAATAATTTTACTAATTCATTTAATTTCAATGAAAAAAAATTATTAAAAAAAAATAATCAAAATAAAAGATTAAAAATTAATAATGGAAAAATTGAAAAAAAAATAAAAAAAAATTTAGAAAATTCATCCAATAAAGCTACAAAATCAAAGCATTTAAAAATAAAAAAAGAAAAACGTCAGAATAAAAAAGAATACAAAAAAAATATTCAAGTAAAAATAGAAAGTAAGAAAAAAGAAAAATTATTAAAATTATCTGAATTTACTACAGTTAATGAACTATCATCAATGATGAACGTAAGTCCAGCTGATATAATCATGTATTGTATGTCTTTGGGGGTTATGGTAACTATGAATCAAAGATTAGATACAGAAATCTTAACATTAGTAGCTGATGAATTTGGATATAATTTAGAATTTATAGATTTAGATTTAGAAGAAGCAATTAAAGATAATAAAGATTTAGAAAAAGACTTGAAACCGAGACCTCCTATAATTACTATTATGGGACATGTAGATCATGGTAAAACTTCATTATTGGATTATATAAGAAATACAAATGTTATTGCAGGAGAATCAGGGGGGATTACTCAACATATAGCAGCTTATAGCGTAGAATGTAATAAAAATCAAAGTATTACTTTTTTAGATACTCCTGGACATGAAGCTTTCACTGCTATGAGAGCAAGAGGAGCACAAATAACTGATATTGCAATTATAGTAATAGCTTCAGATGATCAAGTAATGCCACAAACAAAAGAGGCAATTAGTCATGCACAAGCCGCTAATGTGCCAATGATTTTTGTATTCAATAAAATTGATAAACCTAATTCAAATCCTAATAAAATTAAAGAACAATTATCAAAACTTAATTTATTAGTTGAAGATTGGGGAGGCAAAATTCCATCTCAAGAGATATCAGCAAAAGTAGGAACAGGAATTAAAGAATTATTAGAAAAAGTTATTCTAGTTTCAGAATTATTGAATTTAAAAGCTAATCCTAATAAACCAGCTGTAGGAACAGTAATAGAAGCATCTTTAGATAAAGGAAAAGGATATATTACCACTATTCTTATACAAGGAGGTACTTTAAAAATAGGAGATTATGTTTTAGCTGGAGCTCATCACGGAAAAATTAAAAATTTATTGGACGAAAGGGGAAAATATATTTTACAAGCAGGGCCATCTAAACCAGTAACTATAGTAGGATTAAATGGTGCTGCTACTCCAGGAGAGAAATTTAAAGTATTTAAAAATGAAAAAGAAGCTAAACAATTAGCTATAAGAAGAGAACAGTTAAAAAGAGAACAAAGTATTCGTGCTCAAAAACACCTTACATTAGATGATATAGGGAAACGAATAGCTTTAGGTGATTTTAAAGAATTAAAAATAATTATTAAGGGAGATGTAGATGGTTCAGTAGAGGCTATAGCAGATTCTTTACAAAAATTATCTAGAAATAATATAGTTATTAGTATTATTTACAAAGGAGTAGGACAAATTACAGAATCAGATATTCTATTAGCAACTGCTTCAGATGCTATTGTGATAGGATTTAATATTCGTCCTAATGTAAATGCAAGAAATATAGCAAAAAAAGAAAATATAGAAATCCGTACTTATTCTATCATATATGATGTAATAAATGATATTCAAGAAGCTATAAATGGACTTTTTTCATCAGAAAAAAAAGAAAAAATATTGGGAAATGCAGAAGTTAGAGAGATATTTAAAATTCCTAAGATAGGAAAAATAGCAGGATGTATGGTAATTGAAGGAAAATTATACAGAAATGCAAAAGTTAGATTAATTAGAGAAGGAGTTATCATTTATAATGGTGAGTTAAATTCTTTAAAACGTTTTAAAGAAGATGTTAAAGAAGTTAAAAAAGGATATGAATGCGGATTAGGTATAAAGAATTATCCTGATATAAAATCAGGAGATTCAATAGAAGCTTATGAAGAATTATCTGAATAATTATAATAATAATTAATAAAAATATATCTGTTATGTATAGAACACATAATTGTAGAGAGTTATGTAAAAAAAATATAGGTGATCAAGTAATATTATCTGGATGGATAAATCAAATAAGAAATTTAGGATCTTTATTTTTTATAGATATCAGAGATTATTTTGGAATAACCCAATTAATAATTGATAAAAATAAAATAAAAGAAAATTTAGGAAAAGAATTTTTAATAAAAATAGAAGGAAAAGTAGTTGAAAGATATTCAAAAAATTATGATTTACATACAGGATCAATAGAAGTAATAGTATCAAAAATAAAAATTTTGAATAAATCTATTCCTCTTCCATTCAATATCAATAAAAAAGAAATAGATGGAAAAGAAGAAGATAGAATGACTTATAGATATCTTGATATAAGAAGATCATCTATAAAAGAAAATTTAATATTCCGTCATAATATAGTATTAAAAATACGTAATTTCTTATCTAACAATAATTTTATAGAAATAGAAACACCTATGTTAATTAATCACACCCCTGAGGGGGCTAGAAGTTTTTTTGTTCCATCAAGAAAATATCAAAATAAATTTTATTCACTTCCTCAATCGCCTCAAATGTTTAAACAATTATTGATGATTGGTGGGATTGATAGATATTTCCAAATAGTTAAATGTTTTAGAGACGAAGATTCTCGTTCTGATAGACAAATAGAATTTACTCAAATAGATTGTGAAATGGCATTTGTAGAAATTGAGGGTATATTAAAATTTTTTGAAAAATTTATTCATTATATTTTTTATATTAATAATATTAAATTATTAAATAAAAAATTTACTGTTATCCCTTATAAAGAATCTATTAAAAAATATGGAACAGAATCTCCTGATATCCGTTACGGAATGGAGTTTTGTAACTTAAATTCTTTAATTTATAAAGAAAATATTCATTCTCTTGTAGAGAATGAATTGATAATAGGAATTAAATTAGAAAATTTTAATGAAACTATTTACAAAAAAATTGATTTTTTAATTAAAGAAATTAAAAACGATAATATTTTTTGTATTAAATATTTATCAGATAAAAAAATATCTATTATTAATAATAAAGAAAATATTAATATAAAACATTTATATATAATTTCCAAGTTTTTTGAAATTAAAACAATGAGTTATATATTCATTTCTTATGGTAAAAAGCATTTAGCAAGATTTATTTTAAATAAAATACGTAATAGAATAATTAAAATAATTGATATTAAAAATAATAAAAAAATTTATTCTCCTGTTTGGATTACAGATCATCCTATATTGAAATGGAAAAAAAAACAAAAAATTTATAAATCCATGCATCATCCATTTACTAGTCCTAAAGAAGAAGATATTCATTTATTAAAAACGAATCCTGAAAAGGTAAGATCTAAATCATATGATTTAATTATAAATGGAATAGAAATTGCCAGTGGTTCTATAAGAATTCATAAAAAAAATATACAAAATATTATATTTAAACATTTAGGATTTTCATATAAAAAAATAAATTCCATTTTTGGATTTTTCACTAAGGCATTAGAATATGGTGCTCCACCTCATGGGGGAATTGCTTTTGGTTTAGATCGGTTAATAACTCTATTACGAAATAGTGATAATATAAAAAATTTTATAGCTTTTCCAAAAAATAATTCTGGAAAAGATCTTATGACTAATGCTCCATCTAAAAAAATAGAATAAAAAACTTTATTTGATTATTAATTTTGTTTTTTTTTAAAACGCAAATAAGATTCTTTATACAAATGAATAGCAGATTTTTTATTTTTCCAACCTTCTATTTTTACTATTTTATTTTCTAAATCTTTATAAACAGAAAAAAAATGTTCTATCTCTTTTTTTGCATGTAATGGAATTTCATTAATATCTTCAATTTTATTATAATTTGGATCAGAAAGTGGAACACATATTATTTTTTCATCTTTCTCTTTATTATCAACCATAGAAAAAATTCCAATCGGTTTAACTTTAATTAAACATCCAGGAATAGTGGGAGCTGTTAAAAAAACTAATACATCCATTGGATCTCCATCTAAAGAAAGAGTATTTGGAATAAATCCATAATCAGCCGGATAAATCATAGGAGAATATAATACCCGATCCAATCGGATTAAATTATTATCTTTATCAAATTCATATTTATTTCTACTTCCTTTAGGGATTTCAATTAACACGTCAAAAGTAATCATCGTTATTTTATTTATATTTCTGTATAAAAGTTAAATTTTTCTAAATATATAGCGACTCTTTTAGCAAAACTACCTCCTAAAAATCCATCTATAACACGATGATCATAAGAATGAGATAAGTAAGTTTTATATCTAATTCCAATGCAATCTCCTTTTGAACTTTCTATGATAGATAACTTTTTATGAATTAATCCTATGGCAAGAATAGCTACTTGTGGTTGATTTATAATTGGTGTTCCAAAAAGATTTCCAAAACTACCAATATTACTAATAGTGTAAGTTCCTCCTCTAGTTTCTTCTGGTTTTAATTCATTTAATTTTGCTCTTTTTATTAAGTCATTAATAATCTTTATCAATCCTCTTAAATTATATGAATCCGCATATTTAATTACAGGAACAATTAGATCGCCATTAGGTAATGCAGTAGCAAAACCTATATTTATATTTTTTTTTTTGATAATATTTTTACCATTTACAGATATATTGATCATAGGATTATCTTTGATGGCTTTTACCACACATTCAACAAAAATTGACATCAGTGTTAATCTTTCTCCGGTATTATTTTGAAATGAATCTTTAATATTATTCCTCCATTTCACAATGTTAGTAACATCTGCTTCAACAAAAGAAGTAACATGTGCTGATATTCTTCTGCTATCTATCATATTTTTTGATATCATTTGACGAGTCCTATTCATTTCAAATATATCTTCATTTATTTCATTGTTATCAATTTTTTTAGAGTAAAAAATATTATTATATGATGATTTATCTTCAGATAAAGAAAATTTTTCTTTATTTTTTTTCTTAATATAGTCTAATATATCTTTTTTAGTAATTCTTTTATACTCACCGGTTCCATTTATTGTTTCTAACTCATAATAATTTATTCCTTCTTTTTTAGCAATAGAACGAACAAGAGGTGAATAAAATTTTTGTTTATTCTTTGTTATTTCTGTTTCTTTAAAAGATATAGAATTATTTTTTTCATTTTTTTTATTTTTTTCTAAAATTGCTATGGGATATCCTATTTTAACAATTTCATTAGTAGCAAACAGTAGTTTCTTTATAATACCACTTATAGGAGATGGAATTTCAGAATTGATTTTATCTGTTGCGATTTCTACTAAAATTTCTTCTTTTTTTACAAAATCTCCTTCTTTTTTTAACCAACGAATGACAGTAGCTTCATTGATACTTTCACCCATAGAAGGAAGTATAAGTTTATATTCTCCCATTTAAATTTATCATTTTATATATTTGCATTATTGCATTATAGATAAAAACTAAATCATTAGAAAATCATTAGGATTAATCGTTAAAAATAATAAATTCATTTCAAAAAATGAAAATTCTTTCTTTAAAACAAATAAAACAGGCAGATAAAAATTGTATCCAATCCGAATCTATTTCTCATTTTGAGCTAATGAAAAGAGCTGCAAAAAAATGTTTTGATTGGATTAAAAATTCTAAATTTATAAAATATAAAAAATATCCTTTTATAATTTTAGCAGGAAATGGAAATAATGGAGGAGATGGTATGGCTCTAGCTGAATTGTTATATATAAATGGATTAAAACCTTCTGTATATATAATTAATATTTCTAATCATTATTCTAATGAATTTATTTTAAATAAAAATAATTTATTGAATTATTATAAAATAAAAATTCATAACATTTATGAAAATGACTATTTTCCTATTTTAAATAAAAAAAGTTATCTTATTGATGCTATTCTAGGAATAGGATTGAATAGACCAATAACAAAATATTGGCAGTCATTTTTCCATTTTATAAATAAAAAAAAATTCTTATCTGTCTTATCTATAGATATTCCTTCTGGAATTTTTATCGAAAAAAATATTGAATTTTCTTCCAATTCTATCATTAAATCTGATCATGTTCTAAGTTTTCAAATTCCAAAGTTACCGTTTTTATTGCCTGATTATGAGAATTTTATAAATAATTGGCATTTACTAGATATCGGATGGAAAAAAAAATTTATTGATAAAAAAATATATTGTAAATATTTTTTTATAGAAAAAAAGGATGTTTCTTTTTTAAAAAAAAAAAGAAAAAAATTTTCTCATAAAGGAAATTATGGTCATGGATTAATTATAGGTGGTAGTTATGGTATGATTGGATCTATAATACTTGCTGGAAAAGCTAGTTTTCGTAGTGGAATTGGAAAATTAAGTATATATGTTCCATATTGTGGATATGATATAATTCAAAATAATGTTTTCGAAGCTATTGTAAAAACTGATAAAAAAAAAAATTACATAAGTAATATTACTATTACAGATATAGATAAAATAAATGCTATAGGAATAGGAATGGGATTAGGAATACATTCCAATACAATAAATTCTTTTATTAAATTTTTATATAAAATTAAGGAAAATTTAATTCCTGCTGTTATTGATGCAGATGCTATAAATATTTTATCTATAAAAAAATATTTACTTAATTTACTTCCTAGTAATACAATATTAACTCCTCATCCAAAAGAATTTAAAAATTTATTTGGATCATGGAATAATGATTATCAAAAATTATATCTTTTAAAAAAATATTCTAAAAAATATAAAATATTCATTGTGTTAAAAGGCGCTTATACTATTATTTCTACTCCTGATGAAGAATTATATTTTAATAGCACCGGAAATCCTGGAATGGCAACTGCTGGAAGTGGAGATGTTCTTACAGGAATTATAGTTAGTTTATTATCTCAAGGATATTCTTCAATAGAATCATGTATTATTGGTGTTTATTTGCACGGATTATCAGGAGATATAGCTTCAAAAAAATTAGGGGAAGAATCTATTAATTCTACCGATATAATTCATTATTTAACAGAAGCTTTCCAGAAAATTTAATTTATTATATTTTTATTAATTATAAATTTATATATCAATAAATATAAAATAATTATAATTGTAATAACAAAACATATTCTATATAATAAATCTCCATTTCTTATATAAAATGTTTGTTTAGAATTAGAATATATTTTTTGATATAAAACTCCATGTTTCCCATAAGGTAAAAATGATTTTATATTTCCTTTTTCATCAATAAAACAAGATATTCCAGTATTAGATGATCTAGCAATATATTTTCGGGTTTCAATGGCTCTAAGACGTGAATAATATAAATGTTGTTTATATCCTTCTGATTTACCCCACCATCCATCATTAGTAATGATTACCATTAAATTTGCATTTTTTTTGCAAAAATTAGATACATATTCTCCAAATACTGATTCATAACATATAATAGGCGCTATATTAAAATGAAAATGTTTGAATAAAACTATATTTAGTTTTCCTAATTCTATAATATTTCCACCAAAATCAAGTAACATATTTCCTAATATAGGATATAAAATATTTTTATATGGAAAATTTTCTCCACCTGGAACTAATTTATATTTATGATGATAATAAATATGTTTACTATCTGTTTTTATTTGAATTATAGAATTATAAAATTTTTTCTTTTTATGTAAAGTCGTTAATTCTACTCCAGTTATAAATATAGTTTTAGGAGATTTTTTTTTCAAAAAATTTCTTAATTGATTAATAACTTCATTATCATTTATATCTAAATAATTAGAATTAGATATAGCTTTATTTTCTGATAATGAAAATAAAGTTTCAGGAGCAACCACTAATAAAGGTTTTTTAATAATTTTTTTATTAATTAACGTTTTTAATTCATATATTATTTTTTTTGTAGACATTTTTTTACTATATGGATCAATATTAGGTTGTAACAACAATGTTGTTACAACATAATCTCGTTTTATTATTAGATTATTATAAATTACAATTGATATAAAAATCATTAATATGATATTCATAACATTTATTAAACAATTTTTATATAAAACAATTATATTTTTATTTTTTTTATATCTAATTATAGATTTTATTATTCCAATATTTACTATCCATATCCAAATAGTTCCACCTAATGTTCCAGTATATTCATACCACTGAATCCATTTTATCTGGTTAGAGAATCCATTTCCTAAATTTAACCATGGCCAAGATAATTCCCATTCTAAATGAAGTTTTTCAAATAAAATCCAAAAACAAATTAAAAAAATATATCCAATATCTCTATTATCCAAATTTTTTTTTATGTATGAATAAATAATAAAAATAATGGACATAAAAAGAGAATTAAATAATATGGGAATTAAAAATGCCTCAATTGCATAACTTCCATCAGGCCTTTTTGCATAACTTAACCACCATGTGGTTGTAGAGTTCCATATTAAAAATGAAATAAAAGAAAATAAAAAAATATAACGAAAATTATTTTTTTTACTCAAAAATTCTTCTACATATAATAACGGAACAAAAGATATAAATAAAAATAACGGATTCCCATTGGTTGGCCAACCAAAATACAATAGAATTCCAGATAATATACTATATAAAAAAAATTGTGTATTTATTTTCTTTCTTTTCTAAGATCTAATATAAAAAAATTATAAAATGGAGTTGGCGGGATTCGAACCCGCGTCCAAACAACTACAATAAAAGATTTCTACATATTTATCCAAAAAATTTAATAATTCAATTTATATCCGGTTTTTGGATTCCAAATATAAATTTAAGATTCAAAAAAAATTCAGAAAATATTAGAATCATCAATTTTCTCATTCCTTAAAACATTATGATAGTATCTTAATTATTTCAAGAATTATAAGGAAAAAATTCTTGATTTAAGACATTTTGCTACCCAAATAATGAGTTTTATAGCTTAATTAAAAAAAACTAAGCAGCAAAAGCGTATTTTTCTTCGCCTTTTATATTTTTGTAACGATGATTTTACGTGCGAATCATTACTATAAACACGATATGCTTACTTTTATTGAATAAAATTGCTGTCAATAACCATAAAACAACCCCTTATATTTTTTATTTTAAATGAAAGACTGTAATATAATATTTTTTTTTGAAAAAAAAAATTATAATCTATAATTAGATTGATTAAATGCATCTATTCTAAGAAATAAAAAAAATAATATAGTAAAAGATAAAAAAGATGATCCACCATAACTAAAAAATGGCAGAACGATTCCTATTGTAGGAAATAACCCCATTGCCATTCCTAGATTTATAAAGAAATGAATAAGTATAATATTTCCTACTGAATATCCCAAAATTCTTCCAAAAGGATCTTTTTGTTTTTCAGATAAAAAGTAAATCCTACCAATAAATAATAAATAAAAAATTATTAAAATAACACTACCCAAAAAACCCCATTCTTCACCGACTGTACAAAAAATATAATCAGTATGTTGTTCTGGAACAAACCTACCCTTAGTCAATGTTCCCTTATGAAATCCTTTTCCAAAAATTTTTCCAGATCCAATAGCAGTTTTAGAATATAATAAATTATATCCTATATCATTTCTATATTTTTTATCAAATTCATTTTGAAATAAAATACTTATTCTATTTATATGATGTGGTTTTAATACTTTTTTTAAAATAAATGGAGAAATAACGGAAAAAGAAGAAAAAATTATAAATAAAATTATGTAATAAAAATAATCAAAAATTTTTTTTTTTTTTTTCGTTATAAAAATAATAAATAAAAATAAAAATAAAAATGAAATAATTATAGAATATGATATTTTTAATAGAGGAAGTATAAATAACAATATGAAAAAAATACAATATAATATAAATATTATTGATAATCCTTCTCTATACAAAGTCAAAAAAAAAGAAGAAAAAATTATAGAAGAACCAGGATCAGGTTGCTTAAATATTAAAAATGAAGGTAAAATAAGTATTAATAAAATAATAAAAAAAATTTTTCTATTGTTTAAACTATACTTATTCAATAAGTTAGCAATAACTAAAGATGTAGATATTTTAGCTAATTCAGATGGTTGAAAATTTATAGGACCTATTATATACCAAGATTTCGATCCATTAATTTCTTTTCCAAAAAAGAAAACTCCTATTAGTAATAATAAAGTTATTATAAAAAATAATATAGAAAAATTTTTATAATAAATGGGTTTAAATGAAAAAATAATTAATATAGAAATAAAACTAATAAATATCCATATTAATTGTTTTTCCGCTTTTTCAATAGAAACAGAATATAAATTTATATAACCAAAAAATGTTATTATGAAATATATTATTATAATAAACCAATCTATATTATTAATATAATTTCTCCTTCTTCTTATTAAAAGAATTTTTTCCATAAGAATTTTTTAATTTTTTTATTCTAGCAATAGAATTATATATTTTTTGTAAATCCGATTTTACAATTTTTTCTTCCAAATTTTTTCTGTTTATATTATGATTGATATATTGCTCAGCAACAAGACTGGCTAATGGTCCGGCAATATTTGATCCAAAACCACCATTTTCTATAACTACAGAAATTGCTATTTTAGGATGTTCTACAGGGGCAAATAAAATAAAAATTGAATGATCAGGAAGAGATATCATTTTCTTGTTAAAATAAATAAAATTTTGAGAAGTACCTGTTTTTCCGGCCATTCTAATACTAGGATATTTAAAACTCCTTCCAGTTCCAATTAAAAATACCTTTTCCATTCCATTAATTATGGAATTAAAATATTTATTGTTTTTCACTTTAGTGTATTTTGCTTTTTTATAAAAAGATGTTAAATTTTTATCTATACTTCTTACAATATGAGGAGTATAGAAAAAACCTTTATTTGCCATTATACAAGATAAATTGGCTAATTGAATAGGAGTTACGTTTATTTCACCTTGTCCAATACTATTGGAGATAATAGTCATAGCATTCCATTTTTTTTCTCCATATTTCTTGTTATAATAATCTCCAGTAGGGATTATACCTTTTTCTTTAGAAGTTAAATCGTTAGAAAAATTTTTTCCAAAACCAAAACTTTTAACAATGTCACTCCATTCATTAACACTTTTTGTTAAATTTTTAGGATATTTTTCTATGATACGTTTATAAACTTGTGCAAAATAATTATTACAAGAAACAGCTATTGCAGTTTTTATATCAATAGGAATCCCATGAATTCTAGATTTACAACGAATTCTTTTTTTACCATATCTAAAACCATTATGACATGAAAAATGCGTTTTATCATTAATAACACCCATATGTAATCCAGATAATCCTACTAATAATTTAAATGTAGAAGCCGGAGAATATTTAGCTTGTGTAGCCCTATCTAATAATGGTTTATCTACATCTTTTATTAATTTTTTAAATTCTTTAGATCTATTTTTTCCTACAAATAAATTGGGATCACTTACAGGACTAGAAACTAAAGATAATATTTCACCATTATTTGGATCTATAGCGACTACCGCACCCTTTTTATGAATCATAAGTTTTTCCACATATTTTTGTAAATCCCAATCTATAGTCAAATAAATATCACTACCACTCACAGCTTTAATATTATTCTTTTGATGGTTATAACTATCTATAATAACTCCATTTCTATCCCTTAACCAATATTTTATGCCTTTTTTACCTCTTAAAATTTTCTCATAATATTTTTCAACCCCTGTCCAACCAATAAAATCTCCTATTTGATAATAATTGGATTCTCTTTTTATATCTTTTTTAGTAACTTCCCCGGTATATCCTAAAACATTAATAGAACTTTCTACTTTATAATCTCTAATAGAACGTTTGGTCCAATCAAATCCTTTATATTTGTATAATTTTTCTTGTATAGATGCAAATTTTTCTTTTGGAATAAGAGGTATAAATATAGAAGGTAAATATTTTGAATAAGATCTAGCTTTTTCTAAATTTTTAAAAAAAGTACTTTTTTCAATACCTACTAGATTACAAAATTCTTTAACATTAAAATTTTTCTCTAGGAGTATTGGAATCACTATTAACTCATAAATTGGTTTATTAAATACCAATAATTTTTTATTTCTATCGAAAATAAAACCTCTATCTGGAATAATAATTTCTTTCTTTATAGAAGTATTATAAGCATTTAATATATATTTATCTGTATATATTTGTATATAGAATAATCTCATTGTAAAAATTAAACCTATAACACTTAATAATAGATAAAATTTAAATAAGTACTTCAATTTTTAATTTTTTCTAAAGAAAAAATATATAATACATAAAATAGCTGTAAAAATACTATTGGATAATCTTTTTAAAAAAAAAATTTTATTAAAAATTGCTGATTCATTCAATAATTCTAATATTAATAATGACATATCATGCATTATAATTAATGAAAAAATATAAAAAAATTTTTTCAAAAATGATAAATTATAAATAGAAAATCTATTACTATTTAAACAATTTTTTCCATCAAAAAAAATTAGAATATCTAATCGTATAAACGCCAATAATGTTGTAGAAAACATATGTATTCCTATTGTATTCATAAAACAATCGATAAAAAATCCAATGAAAGATGAAAATATTAGAAATATATATTTATTCCATTTATATGGATAAGTTAATATAAAAATTATAGATATACATTCATTTAAAAATATAGGATATTCAAAAAATAATATTTGAATTAAAACAAGAAAAAAAATATAAATTGTTAAAATAAAAATATTTTTAATAATATTCATTTATTGTATTAATCCGAATCTTTATTAAGATCGTCCCATTCTTTTTTTAATAGATTTTTAACAAGATAAGCATTTCTAATAGTAGAAAAATCGGAAAATATTTTAACTTTTACTATAAAATTTGCTTTTCCATCATCTAACTTATAAGAATAAACTCTTCCAATAGGAATTCCTTCTGGAAAAGTAGAAGATTTACCATCAGTTTCTACAATATCTCCTATTTTTATAGAAGAATATTTAGGAATGTCATATAAAATTAAATATTTATAATCATTACCATCCCAAGTTAAAGTTCCAAAATTTTTATCTCTTTTTAATCTAACATTTAATTTTATTTTTAAATTAAGTAAAGAAATAGCAGTGCTAAAATTAGGCGTAGTTTTTACTATTATCCCTGCAATTCCATTAGGTAATATTAATCCCATATCTACTTTAACTCCATCTAATTCACCCTTATTTATAATCATATAATTTTCTTGTTTATGAATATTATTATTTATAATTTGTACTGGTGTATAGGTATACTGTTGTAAATATTCTTCATTTACTTTTGTGTAATCATTAGATATTTTTGTTATTTTAGAAAAAATACTTTCACGATGTAACCTTTTATTTTCTTCTAAAAGTTGTTTATTTTCTGTTTCTAATAGAAAATATTTTTTTAATTCATAAATAGTTTCATAAATTTTTCCAAATAAAAAATTTGAACCATCACAAACAAATTTTTGATTAGAAAAAGTAAAATATATCGCTATAAACTCTAATATAAAAAATAGAATAATAAATTTATACTTAAAAAAAATATTAGAAGAATTGCACATATTAATAAAGAAATTAATTAATTATTTCATTAAAAAAGTAAATTTATCAATATTTTTTAACGCTACTCCTGTCCCTTTTACTACAGATCTTAATGGATCTTCAACTAAAAAAACAGATAAACCGGTTTTATTAGATATTCTTGTATCTAATCCTCTCAATAAAGCTCCTCCTCCAGCCATATAAATTCCAGTTTTATAAATATCTGCTGCTAATTCTGGGGGAGTTTTAGACAATGTCTCCATAACAGCATCTTCAATCCTTAAAATTGACTTATCAAGTGCTGGGATCGTTTCTTTATAAGAAATATTCATTTCTTTAGGTTTTCCAGTGGTTAAATCTATTCCTCTTATATGAATATCTTCAGGAATAGGATCAATAGAATCCATTACGGCTCCTATTTTTATTTTAATTCTTTCAGCGGTCCTTTCCCCTATATATAAATTATATTTACTACGTAAAAAATATGCTATATCATTATTAAAAACATCCCCGGCAATTTTTATCGATTTTCTACATACTATTCCACCTAAAGCGATTACTCCACATTCTGTGGTTCCACCACCTATATCAATAATCATATTCCCTTCTGCTTTAGTTACTGATATTCCAGAACCAATAGCGGCTGCCATTGGTTCTTCTATTAAATAAACTTCTTTAGCATTTAAATGTTGAGCAGAATCTTTAACTGCTCTTTTTTCTACCTCTGTGATACCAGATGGAATACAAATAACCATAGTTAATGATGGTGTAAAAATTTTATTGTTTATTCCGGGAATTTTTTTTATAAATTCTTTTATCATTAATTCTGCTATTTGATAATCTGCAATCACTCCATCTTTTAACGGTTTATATATTTTAATACTTTCATGTGTTTTACCTTGCATTTGTTTTGCTTCTTCTCCCACTGCTAAAATTCTTTTTGTTCTAACATCTATAGCAATTATTGAAGGTAAATCAACTACCACCTTATCATCATACATTATTAGTGTATTTGCAGTTCCTAAATCTATTGCTATTCCTTGAGAAAAAAAATTCTTCATAAAATTTATAGCTAATTCCATTAATATTTTTATCCTTTAATTTAAATAAAAATTATACTTTTTTAGTAATATTGTACATTATACATTATAAAATAAATAAATTTTTTCTTTATTTTGAAAAAACATTTTACTTATTTATTAGCAGGAAGCAATCAAGGTGATAGAAAAAATTATATTAATTATTCTTTAGAATTGATCTCCAAAAAAATTGGAACAATAACTAAAAAATCTTCATACTTTGAAAGTCAAGCATGGAATATGAAAAAAAACACCCCAAATTTTTTGAATAGAATTTTCCGTGTAAGTACAATTTTATCACCAATGAATTTATTGAAAATGATATTAAATATAGAATATTTAATAATCAAAAAAAAAAAAAATCCAAAAAATATTTTTTATGAAAATAGAAAAATAGATATAGATATACTATTTTATGATCAATTAATTATAAATTCAAGTAACTTGATTATTCCACATAAGTTATTACATTTTAGGAAATTTGTACTTTTTCCAATGTGTGAAATCAATCCAAATAAATTACATCCTATATTTAATATGAATATGCTAGAAATATTAGGAACATGTTCAGATATATTATGGGTCAAAAAAATATAAATATAAAATAAAAATATTTTATAATTATTAATACAAAATAAAGAAAATATAAACAATGATAAATCATTCTAAAAATATTTAATTATATGTAAATTTAATTACGTAAAATTTAGCTATTAATAATCATGAATTTTAAAAAAAATTCTATATCAAAAGATATTCCTATTCATGGGCCGTATAGTTCATATGTTTTGATAAAAAATTTCCTTTTTATATCTGGACAAATTGGAATCAATATAAAATCCGGAAAATTAATTTCTTCTTCGATTGAAAAAGAAACTACACAAATAATGTACAACATCAAAATTATACTATTAAAAAATAGGATGGATTTTGATAATATTGTTAAATCTACAATTTTTTTAAAAAAAATGGATGATTTTGATAAAGTTAACAAAGTATATTCTGAATTTTTCAGTAGAAAAAAACAATATCCTGCAAGAGAAACTGTACAAGTTTCGGGATTACCTAAAAAAGCTAATATAGAAATATCTATGATAGGTTATCATCATAATTAATAAATTTATTGATAAATAAAATTTATAGACTTAGTCTAATAATACTTATCGACCATATAAGTAAGTATAAGCATTTAAGTATAATAGACTAGAAAATAATAAATAAAAAAATTTAAATATACATTTACTCCATTCTAAAATATTATTAATAATTGATCATTTTAAAATCAAAAAAATAATTTAAGATTAAGATTATCTAATTTAGATTATGGAATTTTTTCTAAAAAAAATTATTTAACCATTTTCAATACTTTTGGATAAAATATAGTTTCAAATGTTAATTTTTTATTTTTATACAATCAAATAAAATTATTAATTATAAATCTTCTAATAAAAATAGAATCATTAATTAATTAATTAATGGATTATTAAATTATATAATAAAATTACCAAAAAAAATTATTTAGAACAAAGAATTAATTAAAACATAACTACATATAACTAATAAAAAAAATACGAAAAAGTTGTAATATTATCATTAAAAATTTGAATTAAAATAAAATATTAACATTTATTGAGATTTTTTATCGAATTATCTTATAATGGAAAAGATTTTTATGGATGGCAAATACAAAAAAAAGTAAATACAATAGAAGAAAAATTGGAATATTGTTTATCAAAAATTTTGCGTAATCCAATAAATTTAATAGGAGCTAGTAGAACAGATAAAGGCGTTCACGCTAAACAAATGTTTGCGCATTTTGATTATTATGATAAAAACAATATTGATTTTAATACTCTAAAAAATAGAGTAAATATTTTTTTACCTAATTCTATAAAAATATTAAATATTTTTCCAGTAAAAAAAAATGTTCATGCAAGATTTGATGCAATAAAAAGAATATACCAATATCATATTACATGCAAAAAAAATCCTTTTAATCAAAATTTATCATGGTATTGCTTTTATTCATTAAATATAAAAAAAATGAATATAGCTTCAAAAAAGCTATTAGATTATAAAGATTTTAGTGCTTTTTGTAAAAAAATTCAAAAAAATAAAAATAATAATTGTAAAATTTATCGTGCTTTTTGGTATAGAAAAAAAGAATCAATTTATTTTACAATTGAAGCTAATAGATTTTTAAGATCTATGGTACGATCCATTATAGGTACCATTATTGATGTTGGTAGAAATAAAATTTCTATAGATGATTTTGTAAAAATTATAGAATCAAAAAATTTTAGATTATGTAGTCCTTTAGTTCCACCATACGGATTATTTCTTTCAAAAATTATCTATCCAAAAGATATTTTTTTATGAAAAATAATTTAAAAAAATTCATAGAATTTATTTTAGATTATAAATTAATTTTAATATTAATAATTATTATATCTATATTGAATTCTTTTATATCATCTTATAGACCAAAATTAATACAAGAAATTATAGATTATCATATTATTTATAAAGATCTATTAGGATTTCAAAAAATATTAGTGATTAGTATATTTTTTCTTTTTTTAGAAAGTTTTTTAAATTTTGTATTATTATATCTTTCTAATATTTTATCTCAAAATATTATTTCAAACATAAGAATATTATTATTCAACAAATTAATACATTTTAAAAATTACTTTTTTAACAAAAATCCAGTAGGAAAAATAATTTCTTATTGTATTTCAGATATAGAAACTATAAGTGTTATATTTAATGATGGAATACTTTTAATATCTGGAGATATAATTAAAATTGTAATGATCATTATAATGATGTATACTATCAATCATTTATTATCAATTATAATATTATTAATTATTCCTGTTATATATATAATAACCAGATTTTTTCAAAAAAGACTTAAAAATACTTTTCATGAAGAAAGAAGACATAATTCTCATTTAAATAGTTTTATTCAAGAAAATATAATAGGAATGTTTATTATACAAATCTTTCATAAAGAAAAAGAAAAATATTTAGAATTTAAATCAATCAATTATAAATTGATGAATGCTCATATTAAAACAGTTTTTTATTTTTCTATTTTTTTTCCATTAGTAGAACTTATTTCTGCAATAATGATAAGTATAGTAATTTTTTATGGAGGAATTTATGCAATAAAAAAAGAAATCCAACCAGGAGAAATAATAGCTTTTATTTTTTTTATTTATTTACTTTTTAGACCAGTCCGGCAAATAGCAGATAGATTTAATCTTATTCAAAGAGGATTAGTAGGAATAGAAAGAATATTTTATATATTAAATAATAATGATCATCATTCTGAAAAATTAGAATATAAAAATAAACTTTTTTTTAAAAGAATTAAAGGATTTATTACATTTAATAATGTATATTATTATTATCCAAATAATAAGAAAAAATTAATATTAAATAGAATTTCTTTCAAAATAAAACCAGGTGAAAAAATAGCTATAATAGGTGATACAGGATCTGGAAAATCAACAATTGCTCATTTAATTTCTAGATTTTATGAATTAAAAAAAGGAAATATATATATAGATGGATTTTCTATAAAAAAAATTGATTTAAGAAATTTAAGATTTCATATAAGATTTATTCCCCAAAATATTTTCTTATTTAATGATTCTATTTTAAATAATATAACATTAGGTAATCCTTTAATAAATTTTAATTCGGTCAAAAATATGGCAAAAAAAATTGGAATACATGATTTTATAAAATCATTTCCAAATGGTTATCAATATGTAGTAAAAGAAAGGGGAGAATTATTATCTACTGGAGAAAAACAGCTAATTTCCTTTTTAAGAATTCAAATGCATCCTTATTCAATACTAATTCTTGATGAATCTACTGCTTCATTAAATAATAAACTAGAGAAAATAATTCAAAATGCTATTAATTTTATAGTTAAACAAAAAACATCTATTATTATAACTCATAAAATTTCAACATTAACAAATGTTGATAAAATACTTCTTCTTAAAAAAGGAAATATTATAGAATATGAATCACATAATGATTTAATAAAATTAAATAAATATCATAAAAATGATACTATTTCTTTTTTAGATTAAATTAGATTAATCATATGATTATAAATTATATAAAAAATTATTATTTTTAAATAAAATTATGAATATTAATCATCGTTATCAAGGACCGGAAATAGAACTATTTCTTAATGGAAATCCACCAATTTTTAATAAAAATTTTTACAATAAAAATAAAAAAATTTTTGCCGTGGATGGTGCATATAATTACTTAAAAAAAAATAAAATTAAAGTAGATTATTTTAGCGGTGATTTTGATTCTTTTCCTTATTTAAACAAGGGAAAAATTTCTGTAAAAAAATGTATTTTTGAAACTTTTAATCAACAAAAAACTGATTTTGAAAAAGCTTTGAACATTATTTTTCATAAAGGTTATTTTAATATAAATGTTTGGGGAGCTAGTGGAAAAGAACAAGATCATTTTTTAGGTAATATTTCTGTAGCATTAAAATATAAAAATGAATTATCTATAATATTTTATGATAAATATTATTCATATTTTTTTCTTCAAAAAAAATCTAATTTTTTCGTAAAAAAAAATAAAATAATATCTCTTTTTCCATTTCCAAAAGTTATGGGATTAAGAACTAATGGATTAAAATATTCTACAAAATATATGAAAATGGAAATCGGAAAAGATATTGGAATAAGAAATAAATCTATAAAAGAAAAAATAGAAATATCATATAAAAGTGGAAATATTTTAATTTTTATAGAAAAATAAAATTTTATAATTTTATTTTTTCTAAAATATTATTTATCTGATATGCAGATTTATGTAATAAATATAATTCATTCTTATTTAATTGTAATTCTATAATTTTTTCAACTCCATTTTTTCCTAAAATTATTGGGACCCCTAAAAAAATATTTTTTAAATTATATTCTCCCTTTAAGAAAGAAGAACAACAATATATATTTCTAGAATTTGTTAAAATAGATTCAATCATTTTTACAATAGACATTGATGGTGCTATCCAGGCAGAAGTTCCTAAATAATTAACTATACTTGCTCCTGCGTATTTAGTCATTTCAATAATTTCTTGATTATCTTCTTCTGATATAAATTCTTTAATGGGAATTCCAGAAATAGTAGTATATCTATATAAAGGTACCATGGTATCTCCATGTCCACCTAATAATAAAGTTTGAATATTAACAGGAGATACATTTATTTTTTTAGATAAGAAATAACAATATCTTGCAGAATCTAAAATTCCTGCCATCCCTATTATTTTATAAGGATTTATTTTAGCTGTCATATAAGTAATATATGTCATTACATCTAATGGATTAGAAACAACTATAAACTTAGCATTAGGAGATAATTTTATAGAATTATTTACAACAGACCTTATAATTTTAGAATTAGTATTCACTAAATCATCACGACTCATTCCGGGTTTTCTAGTTATTCCACAAGTAATAACTATTATTTCAGAATTTTCTGATTTTGTATAATCGTTTGTATATCCATTTATTTTTGTACTAGAATCTATAATAGAAATCATTTGTGATATATCTAAACTTTTTCCTTCAGAAATTTTTGGCTTAATATCTATAAGTACAATTTCTCTGACTATATTTTTTTTAGCTAAAAAAGTAGCACAAGAAGAACCAACATTTCCCGATCCAATAATAGTAACCTTCATTCTTAATTTTTTTGATAAATAAATATTTTTCTAACTTTGTAATATAAACACATTTTGTTAATATCATGAAATATGAGAGATGATTACATCAAAAGAGATGATTTTTGCTATAGACATATAGGATCTTCTAATGAAGATATAAAAAATATGTTAAAAACTATAAAATCATCATCTTTAAATGAATTTATAAATAAAACCATTCCTGAAAAAATTCGTTTTAATGGTGATTTGAATCTCCCTGATTCTATATCTGAATATCAGTATTTAAATCATATTAATAATATTGGAAAAAAGAATAAAATATATCGTTCTTATATAGGTATAGGATATAAAAATACAATTGTTCCAAGTGTTATTCAAAGAAATATTTTACAAAATCCAAATTGGTATACACCTTATACTCCATATCAATCTGAAATATCTCAAGGAAGATTAGAAGCTTTATTAAATTTTCAAACCATGATTTCAGATATTACCGGAATGAAAATTAGTAATGCATCGATGCTAGATGAATCTTCTGCCGCAGGAGACGCTTTATTTATGATATACCAAAAATTTTTAAAAGAAAATAATAATAAAGTTAACGATAATCATTATTTTTTCATTTCAAATGAAGTATTACCACAAATTAAATACGTATTAAAAACAAGATGTTTTGGATTAGGAATTAAATTAATTGAAGATAATTATGAAAAATTAATTCAAGGAAAATATAATAAAAAAATAATGTTAGGAATATTAATCCCTTATCCATCTTATTTAGGTGAAATACATAATTATTTAGAATTAATTAATTATGCAAAAAAAAATAATATTCCAATAATAATATCTGCTGATTTATTATCTTTAATTTTATTAAAATCTCCTGGAGAATTAGGAGCAGATGTAGTAATAGGATCTAGTCAATCTTTTGGAATTCCATTATCCTATGGAGGACCTTATGCTGCATTTTTTTCAATTAATGAGGAATATAAAAGATTTCTACCAGGTAGAATAATCGGTGTTTCAATTGATAAAAATAATAAAAAAGCATTACGAATGGCATTACAAACCAGAGAGCAACATATAAGAAGAGAAAAAGCAACTTCTAACATATGTACATCACAAGTTTTACCTGCCATAATTTCTTCTATGTATGCCGTTTATCATGGAAAAAATGGATTAATTAAAATAGCTAAAAATATACATAAAAATGCTAAAATTCTAGAATATTTATTATCTAATTATGAGAATTTAAATCAATTAAATAAATATTATTTTGATACAATTAGAATAAAAACAAATTCTAATATTATAAAAAAAATAAAAAAAATATCTGAAAAAAATAAAATTAATTTTGGTTATCCAAAAAATAACCAAATCATTATAAGTTTAGATGAAACTACTAATTATAATGATATTATTGACATCTCATCTATTTTTGCTGAAGCAACTCAATCAAAAAAAAGAAAAGAATATATAATTCTTAAAAAAGATAAAATTCCTATTTCTTTAAAAAGAAAATCTGATTTTTTAAATCATAAAACATTTCATAAATATCATTCAGAAAATGAATTAATCCGCTATATTAAAAGATTAGAAAAAAAAGATATTTCTTTAAATCATTCTATGATTCCATTAGGATCATGTACGATGAAATTAAATTCATCTGTAGAATTAGAATCTTTAACTCAAAATGAATGGAAAAATATCCATCCATTTGTTCCTAGTAAGCAATCAAATGGATATAGTTTTATTATAAAAAAATTAAAAAATTATTTAAAAGAAATTACAGGATTACCTGGAATTTCTTTACAACCTAATTCAGGTGCTCAAGGAGAATATGCTGGACTTATGACAATAAAACAATATTATCATTCGTTAAAAGAATATCAAAGAAATATAGCATTGATTCCTTCTTCTTCTCATGGAACTAATCCAGCTTCAGCAAAAATGGCTGGAATGAAAATCATTTTATTAAATACAATAAAAAATGGATCTATTGATATAGAAGATTTACTTAAAAAAATTGAAAAATATAGAAATTTTTTATCTGTATTAATGATAACTTATCCATCTGTACATGGAATATATGAAGAAAATATTAAAGAGATTATTAAAATTATTCATAAAAATGGAGGACAAGTATATATGGATGGTGCAAATATGAATGCTCAAGTTGGACTAATTAAACCTTCAGATTTAGGAATTGATGTATGTCATATAAATCTTCATAAAACATTTGCTATTCCTCACGGTGGTGGTGGTCCTGGAATGGGGCCTATCTGTGTAAAATCACATTTAATTCCATTTTTACCTAATTATCCATTATATAATAAAAAATATAAAAAAAGAATATTAACTATTTCTTCTTCTCCATATGGAGCTCCTCTTATATTAACTATATCATATGCTTACATTCGATTATTAGGAGCAAATGGTTTAACCAATTGTACAAAAATATCATTATTAAATGCCAATTATATAAAAGAAAAATTAAAAAATTTTTATAATATATTATATGTTGGAAAAAATAATATGGTAGCACATGAATTAATAATAGATTGTAAAATTTTTAAACCTTTCGGAATAGAAGTAACAGATATTGCAAAAAGAATGATCGATTACGGTTATCATGCACCTACTATATCATTTCCAGTAAATGGATGTATGATGATTGAACCTACTGAAAGTGAATCAAAAAGTGAAATTGATCGTTTTATAGAAGTTCTTATATCAATAAGACAAGAAATTAAAGAAATAGAATGTAAAAAATATTCTAAAGAAAATAATGTTATTAAAAATGCTCCTCATAGTATAGAAACATTGACCAATGATAATTGGAACTATCCATATAGTCGAAAAAAAGCTGCCTATCCACTTAATTGGATAAAAGAAAACAAATTTTGGATATCAATAGATCGTATTGATGATGCATATGGCGATAGAAATTTAATATGTAGATGCATCTAATTAATGAAATATTTAAACTTTGAATATGGTGTTACATTAAGGGAATTAAACTGTTTTTTATGATATTTTATCATTCCTGTAATAGCTATCATAGCACCGTTATCATTAGTATAAAGATTATTTGGAATAAATAAATTCCAATTATTTTTTTTAGCTTGAAATAAAAAAACTTTTTTAACTCTTTCATTAGATGAAACTCCTCCTGATAAAGTAATCCGGTTTATTTTAGTTTTTATAACTGCTTTATGTATTTTTTCTATAAGAATATCTATTATAATATTTTGAATAGAAGCACATAAATCAAATAGATTTTTTTTTAAAAAATTAGGATCCTTTATTAATTTTTCATCAATAAATCTAAAAATATAACTTTTTAATCCGCTAAAACTAAAATTTAACCCTTTTACTAGTGGTTTTGGAAATTTAAATTTTTTAAAATTTCCATATTTAGAATACTTTTCTATAAAAACTCCTCCTGGATAAGAAAAACCAAATTTTCTAGCAATCTTATCGAATACTTCTCCTATAGGATTATCTAGTGTACTACCTAATACTTTCATATGTAAATAATCATCTACTTTTATAATTAATGTATGTCCTCCGCTTATTACTAAACTTAAAAATGGAAAATTTGGATAAGAATTATTAATATTTCCATTTTCTATGAAATGTATTAATGTATGTGCTTGAATATGATCAACTGTTATAATAGGAATATTTAATCCTATCGCTAATGATTTGGCTAAAGAACATCCTATTAATAATGAACCTATTAATCCTGGTCCAATGGTAAAAGATACAGCATCAATTTGATATTTTTTTATATTTGCTAATTTAATAGATTTATCTATTGCTTTTAATAAGTTTTTATCATGTAATCTTGCAGCTAATTCCGGAACAATTCCACCATATTTTTTATGTATATTTTGACCAATTATAACGTTAGATAAAATTTTTCTAGATCTAATAATAGATACTGCAGAATCATCACATGAGGATTCAATACCAATAATAATTGGATCTTTTTTATACTTCATAATTTTTTTTATAAATTATATTATATATTTTATGTTATTATTATTTATTATGGTAATAATATATTTAATTATTATATATTATTTCAATTTTTTTAAAAAAATTATATGATTTTCAATTTTAAAAAAAAATCTAAATATTTTTTTTATAAAAATTATCTATATAAAATATCTGTTCCAATTATAATAATTTTATTACTAACATTATTTTCTCCGAAAAAAAAAACATTTGAATATAAATTTTATAAAAATGGAAAATGGAAATATATAGATTTATCATCTCCATTTGATTTTAAAATTTATGAAAAGAAAATAATTAATAAAATATTTCTTTTTAATAAAAAAGAAATAAAAAAAAATATAGAAAAAAATATAATAAAAGATAAAATTTCAAAAAAAGATAATTTTTATAATGTTATAAATCATTTTATATCTATTTTCATCAATGATATTTCTTTTCTAAAAAAAGAAGAAATATCTTCATTATCTACTATTGAAAATAAAATATATTGGATTTTAAATAAAAAATCTTTTCCAAAAATAAAAAATATTATTAATGATAATAATTTTCAAGAAAATATCATAAAAAATATTTTGAATAAAAATATAACGTTGAATAGTATTTACAATATTCCAAATACTGAAAAATTAAAAAATAAAAATATTAAATTCTTTTTTAAGAAAGGAGATAAAATTATTAAAAAAAATGAAATAATTGACGATAATAAAATTCATATTTTATCAGAATTAAAAAAAGAATATGAAAAAAAAATATGGAATAAAAAAAAATATTATTTTTCAATAATTGGTTGTTTATTAATCAATAGTATTATTATATTTCTATATAATTTATATATTTTTTATTTCCAAAAATATATTTATTTAGATAACAAAAAAATTAACTTTTTATTTTTCAATATATTATTAATATCTATAATAACAATTTTAATATTAAATTTTTATTTAAAAATATTGTATATAATCCCATTTTGGATAATACCTGTAAATATTATTATTTTTTTTAATTATAATATTAGTATTATTACATATTTAATAACAATATTATTATTATCATTAATTGTTCCTAATCGTTTAGAATTTTTATTTATACAAATAATTACTGGATTATTAATCTTATTAACTACAGGTGATCTTTATAAAATGAAAAATATATTATTCACTATTATAAAGGTAATTATTACTTATATAATAATATTTGGAATATATCAGTTATTTTATAAAGGAACTATAGATTATTTAAATACAAATATTATTTTATTATTTTTTATAAATGGTTTTTTTGCATTATTAATTCATCCATTAATTTTTATTTTTGAGAAATTATTTAATGTTACTTCAAATATTTCTTTAATAGAATTATCTGATTTAAATAGTCCTATATTACGTTTACTTTATAAAAAAGCACCTGGAACATTACAACATGTTTTAATAGTTTCAAATCTTGCTGAAGCTGCTGCTATTTCTATTGGAGCCAATTCTTTATTAGCAAAAATTGGAAGTATTTATCATGATATAGGTAAGATAAAAAATTCAAAATTTTTTATTGAAAATCAATATAATATTAAAAATCCACATGAAAAATTAAATCCTAAAAAAAGTGCTAAAATTATATTAAATCATGTTTATTACGGATTAATTTTAGCTAAAAAATATAAATTACCTAATTCCATTATAGATTTTATACGTACTCATCACGGTGATAGTATTATTGAGTATTTTTATGAAAGATATAAAAAAAAAAATCCTAATATTAAAATAAAGAAAAAACAATTTCAATATCCAGGCCCCAAACCTTTTTCTAAAGAAACTGTTATTGTAATGATCGCTGATTCTTTAGAAGCTGCTTCTAAAAGTATAAAAAATCCATCTTCTAAAAAGATTGATTTTCTTGTAGATAAGATTTTTTATAAAAAAAAAAAGGAAAATCAATTATTAAATGCAAATATTACATTAAAAGAAATTGAAAAACTTAAAAAAGTTTTTCGAAAAAAATTAAAAAATATATTTCATACTAGAACAAAATTTTTTCGAAAAAATTAAATACGAGCAAATAATTATTTGTTTATTTAATATATCTATTTTAGATTTGTCATACTAATTAACTAAGTTAATTGGAGAATTGCCGGAGTGGTTAACGGAACAGTTTGCTAAACTGTCGGTATAGAGATATACCGCGTAGGTTCGAATCCTACATTCTCCGCTATTATTATAATTTATACGGGGTATAGCGTAGTCTGGTATCGCGCCTGGTTTGGGACCAGGAGGTCGTAGGTTCAAATCCTGCTACCCCGATATTTGGTCACGTAGCTCAAATGGATAGAGCAACTGCCTTCTAAGCAGTAGGTTACAGGTTCAAATCCTGTCGTGATCACTTTTTTATTCCAAAATTTTATTTATATTTTTTTGGATGTTTTTCTAGTATTTCATCTATCATTCCATAATTTTTTGCTTCTTTAGAATCCATCCAATAATCTCTATCTGAGTCCTTTTCTATTTGTTCAAAAGGTAATCCAGAATGTTTAGATATAATTTCATAAAGTTCTTTTTTTAATTTCAATATTTCTTTAACGGTAATTTCAATATCTGATGCTGACCCTATGGACCTTCCAATAGGTTGATGAATCATAATTCTAGAATGTTTTAAAGAAGATCTCTTTTTTTTTACTCCAGAACATAATAATACAGCGGCCATAGATGCAGCCATTCCGGTACATATAGTAGAAACATCTGGATCTAAAATTTGCATAGTATCATATATTCCTAATCCTGCATAAATATCTCCTCCAGGAGAATTAATATATATTTGAATATCTTTTTTGGAATCTAAAGATTGCAAAAAAAGTAATTGAGCTTGTATTATATTTGCTATTTGATCTTCTATAGGTGTTCCTAAAAAAATAATTCTATCCATCATTAATCTGGAAAAAACATCCATTTGTGCTATATTTAGTTTTCGTTCTTCAACAATATAAGGTGTAGTTAATTTTATATAATCATATATATTTAAACTATTAATATTCTTATGTTTAACTGCATAATCTATAAATTCCTTTGAATCTTTCCTATAATCCATTTATTCTATACTAATAAAAAATTTTATTAAAGTTACTTATAATTCATATCTTTTTTTATTTATATAAAAAAAAGAACATGTTATCATTCTTATTTAAAACAATTAAAATAATTTTAATTTGTACAAAAAATTAGCCATACACACAATTATTTATTCTATAGGGTTGCTCTTACCAAAAATGGTAAATTATGCTTTTATAAGATTTTTTACTTTTTCTTTAAAAAGAGACGAATTTTCTATATATACTGATATGTACGCCATATCTTTTTTGATAATTGGATTACTATCTTTTGGATTAGAAAATACTTATTTTAGATTTTTATATAAAAAAAATTATAATAAGAATGTAGTATTTTCAACAATTATAATTATACAGTTAATAATTATATCATTATTTTTTTTTATTTCATCAAATTTTATACAAAAAATAATATCGTTCACTGGATATTCAAACCATCCAGAATACTTTATTATGTTTTCATTAATAATATTATTTGATACCATTTGTATAATACCTATGGCGTGGATACGGATGAATGAAAAACCTTTATTACATACTATGATAAACGTAATAATGATGATTACACAATCATTTTTAATAACATATATGTTTTCCTGTCATAAAAATTTTTTTACTATAAAAAATAACTATTATTTATACTTTTTTAAAATAGTAAATTCTTTTACTAATAGAATTGGTTATATATTTTTTGCAAATATGGTGGCATCTTTTATTAATTTTATTTTAATACTTCCTATTATACTAAGAATAGTAAGATTTTCAAAATTTAAAATATCTCTTGCAAAAGAGATGATTCATTATAGTTTTCCTATAATGACTGGAACTATTGCTTTTTCTATTAATGAAAATTTAGATAAAATTTTGATTAAAAGATGGCTTTCTGATGATATAAATGGAGCATATTCTGCATGTTATAAAGTAGGATCTTTTATGAGTTTATATATAAGAATTTTTCGATTAGGGATCGAACCATTTTTTTTTAAAAAATCTAAAGATACTAATGCAAAATATTTTTATGAAGAAATTACATATTTGTTTATTTTATTTGGATTATTATTTTATGTATTAGTATGTGGAAATTTAAAATTTATTATTCATTTATTAATTAATAAAAGATATCATTTTGCAATTTCTATTATTCCTATAATAATAATGGGAAATTTATTTTTGGGAATATACAATAATTTATCTATTTTTTATAAAATTTTAAATCGTCCTTTGGTGGGGACTTATATTTCTTTAATAGGAGTTTTAATAACGTTATTATTTAATTTTATTTTTATAAATAATCCGAATAATAATTTTATAATTCCTGCTTGGGGAACTTTTATGTCTTATGGATTTATGCTGTTACTCCTATTTATTTGGAATAAAAGAACTTTTCCAAAATTTTGTAAAGAAATAAAAAATATATTATTACATTTTTTTATTGCAAATTTTACTGTATTTATAACTAATAGAAATCAAAATATAATAATTAATATTATAATTCAATTATTATATTTAATAATTATTCTAATAATCGAACGAAAAAAATTGTTAACTCTTTTAAAATAATTAACTAAATTGCATTTATATAAAAACTTTCCAAAAGTAATTTTAAATAATATTGATAATCCAATTAAAATTAGATTATTTGATCGAAAACTAATTTCTAGTGGTATTATTATACCATTAAAATTAAAAAAACATTTTATTGTTTTAAAAAAAATTTTTATTAAATCTATTTGTATTATTCATATTACAAATATCATGGAAGTAAAAATACTTTTAATAAATGTTTGTTATAAAAAACTTATAATTTATCCAAAAGAAAAAATAGCAATGATAGATTTTTTTGAAAAAATAAATGTTAATTGGAAAAATTCTATTCATTTGAAAAAAAGTAATAGAGGAAAAAAATGTTTCGGAAGTACCGGAATATAATATCTATTTTAAAAAAAATGAAAATTATAATCCCCATAGCAGGAAGAGGTATTCGTCTTTATCCTCATACTTTATGTACACCTAAAACATTTTTAAACATTGCTGGAAAATCAATTTTAAAAAGACTATTAGATGAGTTATTAGAAATAATTAATTTTTTTTCAATAAAAGAAATAATTTTTATAGTTAATTTAAATACAGATAAAATAAAAGTAGAAAAAAAATTAAGAAAATTAACTGATGATATAGGAATTAATTCTATTATATATTTTCAAAAAGAACCATTAGGAACAGCAGATGCTATATTAAAAGCTAAAAAATCTTTAATAGGTGATCCAGTTATTATAGTATTTTCCGATGCACTATTTCATAAAATAGATTTTAAAGAAAATATAAATCAAATTTTAAATAATAAAAATATTATATGGACTAATCAAATAAAAAATCCTACTACTTTTGGAGTAGTAAAATGTAATTCTTCTGGAAGAATTATTAATTTTATAGAAAAACCAAATAATTTTATTTCTGATTTAGCTATTGTTGGAATTTACTATTTTCATAATAGTCTTATTTTAAAAGAAGAATTACAATATGTAATCAATAATAATATTAAGAATAATAAAGAATACCAATTAACAACTGTACTAGAAAATATGAGAAAAAAAGGTGAAATATTTATTAGTCAATTAGTTAAAAATTGGATTGATTTTGGAAATATAAAAACTATTATTTCATCAATTTCAAAAATTTTATCTATAGATTGTAAAAAAAAATTGAAATTAATTCATAAGAATTCGTTACTGAAAAATAGTATTATTATCGAACCATCTTATATAGGCGAATCTACCATAATAGAAAATAGTATAATAGGACCATACGTATCAATAGGAAAATTTTCATATATAAAAAATAGTAATATTAAAAAATCATTAATTCAAAATTATGCAAATGTAGTTTCTTCTAATTTAGAAAATAGTATAATAGGAAATTATACATCTTATAAAGAAAAAGCAAAAAAGATAAATTTAGGTGATTATTCTACCATAAAAAATAATTCATAAATTTTTTAATTTTAGTGTTATATTAGTGTTATAATAATATCAATAAATAATAATATTAATGATTTATTTTTTTTATACATTATTAATTATATTGGGAACCTTTGGAACTAGTGAAATAGTAGTAATTGTTATTCTTGCTCTTTTATTATTCGGAGGTAAAAAAATACCTGAATTAATGAAGGGATTAGGAACCGGATTAAAAGAATTTAAAAAAGCTTCTGAACTAGAGAATTCTGAAGATAATTTAGACTCTGATTCTGATAAATAATAATATTTATTGTTGTTCAGATATAAAGTTCAACATTAATTGATTATTTATATTACGCAGATCTTATTAACATTTTTCTTATTCTTATTTCAGTTTTTTTAATAATTAAAAAGAATTTATTTTAAATATATTAAATATTATGAAAGAAAAAATTGATCAAAAAAGAAAATCTGTAGAAGCAGTTTTAGAAAAAATGGATAAGATGTACGGAAAAGGTACTGTAATGCGAATGGGAGATTCAAATTTAGAAAATTTAGAAACTATATCTTCTGGATCAATTAGTTTAGATATAGCTTTAGGAATAAATGGACTGCCAAAAGGAAGGATTATTGAAATATTTGGTCCAGAATCTTCTGGAAAAACTACTTTAGCTTTGCATGCTATTACTCAATCTCAAAAAAAAGGGGGTTTTGCAAGCTTTATTGATGCTGAACATGCTTTCGATTGTTATTATGCAGAAAAAATTGGAGTAAATATAAAAGAATTAATTATATCCCAACCAGATAATGGCGAACAAGCATTAGAAATAGTAGACAATTTAATAAGATCTCGAGTAATTGATATGATAGTAGTTGATTCTGTAGCTGCATTAATACCTAAAAGTGAAATAGAAGGAGAAATGGGAGAAACTAAAATTGGATTACAAGCTAGATTAATGTCACAAGCATTAAGAAAACTAACTTCCAGCATTGGAAAATCTAAAAGTATATTAATATTTATTAATCAATTAAGAGAAAAAATTGGAGTATATGGAAATCCAGAAGTAACTACCGGTGGTAATGCTTTAAAATTTTATTCTTCAATAAGATTAGATATAAGAAGAGGTATACAAATTAAAAATGGTGACAAAATATTAGGAAATAGGACTAGAGTAAAAGTAGTAAAAAATAAATTATCTCCGCCATTTAAAATAGCTGAATTTGATATTATGTATGGAGAAGGAATATCTAGAACAGGTGAAATATTAGATTTAGGAGTGAATTTAGGAATAATTAAAAAAAATGGATCTTGGTTTAGTTATAAGGAAATTAAATTAGGTCAAGGAAGAGATTCAGTAAAAGAATTTTTAAAAGACAAAAATAATATCATAAACGAAATTCAAAAAAGTATCATTAATCAGTATAATTTTAAATAATTATGAAAATTACTTTTTTAGGAACTGGTACGTCTCAAGGAATTCCTATTATCGGATCTAAACATCCTGTTTGTTTATCAAAAGATCCTAAAGATAAAAGATTACGAAGTTCAATATTAATTGAAATTAATCATATGTTTTTTTTAATAGATTGCAGTCCAGATTTTAGATATCAAATGTTACGAAATAATTTTAATAAAGTAAATGCTATTTTTATTACACATGAACATTATGATCATATAGGTGGTTTAGAAGATATTAGACCTATTAATTTTCATAAAAAAATAATTCATACGATTCCTATTTATGGATTAGATAGAGTTTTAAAAAATTTAGAAAAAAGATTTTTTTATCTTTTTTCAGGAGAAAAAAAAAAAAATATTTTCAGAATTTCCTTTAATAAATTAGAAAAAAATTGTGAAAATTTTTATATTTCTAATATAAAAATATATCCATTATACGTATTTCATAATACTTTACCTATATTAGGATTTCGCATTAAAAATTTTGCCTATTTAACAGATATTAGTGATATTCCAATTGATACAATGAATAGATTAAAAGGATTAAATATTTTAGTTTTAAATATTTTAAGAAAAAAATCTAAAGATAATAAATTTTTATTTTCAGAAACTTTAAATATTATTCGTTTAATTCAACCAAAAAAAACTTATTTGACACATATTAGTAATAAAATTGGTTTTCATAAAAAAATACAAGAAAAATTACCTAAAAATGTTTATTTAGCTTATGATGGCTTAAAAATATATAATAAAATTTAATAACAATTATTATGATTCATTTTTTCCTATTTTTTGATTTTTCATAAAAAAAATTCAATTTAAAATGGAAATCTTAAAAAAATTTTTTTTATCAACAAAAATAACATCTATATTATTTTTAATAATAGCTATTTCCATGGCAATAGCTACATTTATAGAAAAAAAATATTCTACTAATATCGCTAAAATATTTATTTATGAATCTACTTGGTTTGAAATTATAATATCTTTAATTGTAATTAATTTAGTTTTTAATATATGGAAATATAAATTATGGAATAATAATAAAATTCCTGTTTTAATTTTTCATTTATCATTTATTTTTATTTTTATTGGTGGGATTTTATCTAGATATTTTAGTGACGAAGGAGTAATCTATTTAAGAGAAGGTAGGTTTACCAATAAAGTACTTTCTCAAAATAATTATATTAAATTAAGTATTAATAAAGGAAATTATAATAAAAAAAATTATTTTGATAAATTTATACTTTCTTCTTTTCATAAAGATTATAAAAAAAAATTTTTTTTTAAAAAAAAACCCTTAAAAGTAAGTATTATAAAATGTATTCCATGTCCAAAATTATTTATTTTAAAAAATAATCATGAAAAAAAGATATTAAGAATTATATATTTAAAAAATAATAATAAAAATGAATCTTTTCTTAAAGAAAATGAAAAAATAAAAATTAATAAAATTAATTTTTATTTAAATAAAAATATCCATCTTAATGGAATACAAATTTTTGAAAAATCTGGAAATATATATATAAGGTCATCTTTTTCTGGAAAATGCATAAATATGATTAATGGAATTTCTAATCCATTAAAAAAAAATTATGATGAAATTTTGAAAATTAGACATTTATATGAAATAAAAATTAATTCTTATAATAAATTTTATTTTGTAATTCCTGAAAAAATTTTAAAAGGAAAATTAAAATATATACAATCATGTGAAAAGGAAGATGACAATTCAATTTATGCTATTACTGCAAAAATTTGTTTTCAAGGAAAAAAAAAGATTATAAATTTTTTTGGTGGAAATCATTCCTTAAAAATGAGTGATCCAATCTTTATTGATAAATATAAAATATCCATCGGATATGGATCGAAATTTTTAAATATTCCTTTTTATTTACGTTTAAATAAATTTAATTTAGAAAATTACCCTGGATCTAATTCCCCATCTTCTTATACTAGTGAAATTACATTAATAGATAAAAATAAATGTAAAGATTACATTATTTATATGAATAATGTCCTAAATTATAAAGGATACAGATTTTTTCAATCTGGATATGATCCAGATAATAAGGGAACATATCTTTTTATTAACAATAATTATTTGGGAACATTATTTTCTTATATAGGATATATATTTATGGTTATTGGTATGTTTTTTACTCTTTTTTGGAAGGGAACTAGATTTGATTATCTTAAAAAGAAATTAAATCATTTAACACATAATAAAAATTTTTTTATTATATTTTTTATAACCACCTTATTAGGGATTAACAATATTTATTCTCAATTTAATGAAAATTCATCTCTGAAAATAGATGAAATTTCTGATTTTATTCATATTCCTAAAAAACATTCGGATAAGTTTGCTAAACTATTAGTACAAGATCCTAAAGGAAGAATAAAGCCAATTAATACTATGGCAATTGAATTATTAAGAAAAATTTATAAAAAAGATTCTATAGGTAATATTGATGCTAATCAATGGTTCATATCAATGCACCAAGATAATATTTTTTGGATGAAAGTTCCATTTATAAAAATGGATAAAAATATAAATTTTTTTAAAAAAAATAAAAGTTATTATGCATCTCTAATGGATTTTTATGTTTTAGATAAGAAAACTTCTAAATTAAAATATATCTTCCAAAAAGATTATCAAAAATCTTTTTCAAAGAATCCAATACATAGAAATGAATATGATAAATCTATTATCCGGATTACTGAACGTGTTGGAATTATACATGAAATATTTCAAGGAAAATATACTAGAATATTTCCAATTCCAAATGATAATAATAATACTTGGTCAAGTTGGATAAAAAATAATCAACTATATCCTTTAGGTTATTCAATGTTAAATAATTATTTAAAATCTTTATTAGATTCTGAAAATAATAAAAATTGGAATATTGCAGATAATGAATTAAATAAAATAAAAATATTCCAAATAAAGAATTCTAAATTAGTTCTACCTTCAAAAGAAAAGATATCTGCCGAAATTATTTATAATAAAATAAACATATTTTATTATTTATCTTTCTTTTATATTGTTTTAGGTATTATTATTATATTAAACTCATTTTCAACAATTTTTTTTAAAAAAAAAATAATAAATTTTTTACAAAAAATATTTTTAATAAATTTATTTATATCATTTATAATTCAATTTTTCGGATTAATCATTAGATGGTATATATCTAATCATGCTCCATGGACTAATGGATATGAATCGGCGATATTTATTAGTTGGTCTATTATAGGAGTAGGATTATTTTTTTATAAAAATAAATTTTTACCTGGAATTACATCTTTAATTTCATCAATATTATTAATGATTGCACATGGAAATGCAATGGATCCTGAAATAACTAATTTAGTTCCAGTATTAAAATCATCTTGGTTAATTACACATGTAGCCACAATAACTTCTAGCTATGGATTTTTTTTCACAAGTTCTGTAATAGGAATTTTAGTTTTAATTCTTTTTATCTTTAAAAATATTTTTTATTCTTATAGTAAAAAAATTTTTAATCAAATACAAAAATTAACTATAATAAATGAAATGTGTCTTACTATAGGAATATTTTTATTAACAATAGGAACCATTTTAGGATCAGTTTGGGCTAATAATAGTTGGGGACGTTATTGGAGTTGGGATCCAAAAGAAACGTGGGCTTTTATTAGCATTATGATTTATGCATTTATATTGCATATTCGTTTCATTCCTAAAATGAAAAATATAATAATTTTTAATTTTCTTAGTGTATTATCGATAATAACTATCATTATGACTTATTTTGGAGTAAATTATTATTTATCGGGATTACATTCTTATGCAAAAGGTGATCCAATTTCTATTCCTAATTGGATATACTATATGTTATTGATTTTATTATTTATTTCAAGTTTAGCTTTTTATTGTGAAACATATAAAAAAATAAAAATAAAAGAAAAATAATATTGTCTATTATAATTAAACATTATATATAGCAAAATTTTAAAATGAAATTAAAAAAAATAATTCAATTATATCTAAGTAATAATGTAATTGATTCTATAAAACAGATAAATAAAAAAAATAAACATAATCCCATAATTTAGTTATTTTTTCTTCTATGGAATATAAAATAATAAAAAATACTTTTATTAATTTTTTTAAAAAAAATAAACATAAAATTATACCTTCTTTTCCAATATTTTTAGAGAATGATCCGTCAAATTTTTTTGTTAACGCTGGAATGAATCCTTTTAAAAAATATTTTCTAGGATATGAAAAACCTAAATACAATAAAATTGCAAATATACAAAGATGTCTTAGAGTAACTGGAAAACATAATGATTTTAAACAAGTAGGATATGATAATTATCATCATACTATGTTTGAAATGATGGGGAATTGGTCTTTTGGTGATTATTCTAGAGAAAAGGCTATAGAATTAGCATGGAATTTATTAATTAATATTTATAATATTCCTAGAGAAAATATATATGTCACAATTTTTATAGGAGATAAAAAAAATGATCTATCTTTAGATAAAGAAACTTTAAAATATTGGAAATTATTAATTCCAAATAATCATATACTTTTTTTTGGAAAAAAAGATAATTTTTGGGAAATGGGTGAATCAGGCCCATGTGGACCATGTACTGAAATACATGTTGATTTAAGAACTAATCAAGAAAAAAAAATAATTTTGGGAAAAGATCTCATTAATAAAAATCACCCAAAAGTAATAGAAATATGGAATTTAGTTTTTATAGAATTTTTAAGAAAATTAAATGGAGAATTAGAAGATTTATCTATAAAACATGTAGATACTGGAATGGGATTAGAAAGATTATGTATGGTACTACAAGAAAAAGATTCCAGTTATGAAACTGATATTTTTTCCACTATAATTAACGATCTAAAAGATCGATTAAAATTTAAACAATTAAATATTGATCAAAAAATATCAATACAAATTGTAACTGATCATCTAAGAGCAGTTATATTCTCAATATTTGATGGGCAGATTCCATCTAATAATAAATCTGGTTATATAATAAGAAAAATTTTAAGAAGAGCAATTATTCATATAAATCGATTTTTGGATATAAATATTTCTAATATTATAGATCTTTTTATAAAAAAAATGGAATTATTCTTTCCAGAATTAATCAGTAAAAGAAAATATATATGCGATATAATTGAAAAAGAAGAGATTTTATTTTTTAATGTGATTAAACAAGGAAATAAAAAATTTCATAATATTATTAAAAATTTAAAATATAAAAAAGAAAAAATTATTCATGGAAATACAATATTCCAATTATATGATACATATGGTTATCCTATTGAAATAGCCAAAATAATAGCTGAAAAAAATCAATTATCTATTGATGAAAATTTATTCCAAAAAAAGTTATTAGAACAAAAAATAAGATCCAAAAAAAATAGAAGTGATTTAGCTTTAAGGAAAGAAGAATGGATAAAGTTAGAACATAAAAATGTTAATCTTCACAAAGAAAGCATATTCATAGGCTATAAATATTTAAAATGTAGTTTATATATAACTAAATATAGAAAAGTTTTAAAAAAAAATAAAAATGAATATTATTATGAATTAGTTTTTTCTAAAACACCTTTTTATCCAGAAAATGGCGGACAAATAGCAGATACAGGATACATATATAATAATAATGAAAAAATTTTTATTTTCGATACAAAAAAATTAGGATCATTAATTGTTCATTCTGTAAAAAAATTACCTAATAATATTTATTCTTTTTTCGATTCTTTTGTTGATAAAAGTAGAAGAAAAAATATAGAAAAAAATCATACATCTACTCATTTATTGCTTTTTTCATTAAAAAAAATATTAGGAAATAATATTGAACAAAAGGGGTCTTATATAAGAGATGATTATTTAAGATTGGATTTCTCTTATGATGAAAAAATTTCTCAAAAAAAATTAATTGAAATAGAAGATTTCGTTCAAAAAATGATTTTTATTAATTTTCCAATAAAAGAAAAAATATTTTCTTCTTTACAAGAAATTAACAATATAAATATTTCTTTTCACAAAGATTTTGAAAAAAAATATCAGGATAAAAAAATCCGAATGATTTCTTTTGGTAATTGTCATGAATTATGTATTGGAACACATGTTAAAAATACTGGAGAAATTAAAGTATTTAAAATTTTGTATGAAAAATCTATATCTCATGGAATAAGAAGAATAAAAGCATTAACTTCAGAAAGAGCAATACAATATTTAAAAAATTCATACAATGAATTATTTTCTTTAAAAAGAGAATTAAATTCTGACTTTCCTATGAAAATTATTCTTCATTTAAAGAAAAAAAATAAAATTTTAGAAAAAGAAAATTCAAAATTTTATTTATATAAAATAAATTATGTAAAAAAAGAATTCTTAAAGCAAATTATTTATTTGAATAAAATAAAATACATATGTAAATTCGATAATTTATTAGATTTAAATCAAAAAGATATAAAAAATATCGGTATTGATTTAATAAATCAATTAGATAATTTATTTATTTTCACTGGAATTATGAATGATAATAAATATTTTATATTTGTATTTATTTCAGATAGAATAATAAAAAAAATAAAAATTAATTCTAATAAAATAATCAATATTATTTGTGAAAATAATATTATAAAATCTTGGAAAGAAAAAAAATTTTCTGTAGCTATTCTTAATAAAGAAATTAAAATAAACAATCTTTTAAAGAAAATAAATAAATTTATGAGGAGTAATTTTTAAAATTAAAATTTTCTCATAGATTTTTAAAATGTTTAAATTTGAAAGTAAAAAATATATGAATGATAGCTATTCTTTTCTAAATGATATACATATTATAGAATATCTCTATAATCAATATAAAATAAATCCTAATTCATTAGATCCAAGTTGGAGATATTTTTTTAGTGGATTTAATTTTGGAAAAGAAAATTATGAAAAAATAAATATTCAATCCAATAAATTTATTTCATCGTTAAATATAAAAAAAGAATTTTTCGTATTAAATTTAATACATTCCTATAAAGAAATAGGACATTATTTTGGAAAAATAAATCCTATAAAAAAAAATATAAAACCAAATGATTATTCTTTAGATTTAAAAAATTTTGGATTATCTAATAAAGACTTAGATATTAATTTTGAAGCTGGAAACTTAATTAAGTTAGGAAAAACATCATTAAGAAATATTATTAATTATTTAAATAATACTTATTGTGGATCTCTAGGAATAGAATATTTACATATTACTAATCCAGAAAAAATTAATTGGATAGAAAAATGGATCTATAAAAAAAAAAATAATTTTTCTTCAGAAGAAAAAAAATTTTTTTTAAAAAAATTGAATGAAGCAGTAAAATTCGAAAATTTTTTACATAATAAATTTGTAGGAAAAAAAAGATTTTCAATAGAAGGTAATGAATCAATTTTACCAATGTTGGAGGATATGGTAAAATATTCTTATAATAATTATTTCACTGAAGAATTTATTATTGGAATGTCTCATAGAGGAAGATTAAATATTCTTACAAATTTTTTTGGAAAAGATTTATCTAATATATTTAATGAATTCCAGGATAAAGAATATGAAGATAAATCATTTTCTGGAGATGTTAAATATCATTTAGGCTACTCCAGTGAAAAAAATATTTATGATACTAATGGTAATAGAGGTAATATAAAAATATATTTATTACCGAATCCATCTCATTTAGAATCTGTTAATCCAATTGTTATCGGAATGACTCGAGCTAAAATCGATTATTTATATAAAAAAAATTTGGATAAAATAATTCCAGTTATTATTCATGGAGATGCTTCAATATCTGGTCAAGGAATTGTTTATGAAGCATTACAATTATCTAAATTAAAAGGATATCAAACAGGAGGGGCTATTCATATTATAATAAATAATCAAATAGGATTTACTACAAATGAGTTTGAAAGTCGTTCTACTTGGTATTGTACTGATATAGCAAAAACATTTTCCATCCCTATATTACATGTTAATGCAGAAAGTATAGAATCTGTTATTCGATCAATTCGTTTTGCTATAGATTTTAGAATGTATTATAAAGAAGATGTTTTTATAGATTTAATTGGATACAGAAAATATGGACATAATGAAGGAGATGAACCTAGATTTACTCAACCAATTTTATATAAAGAAATTTCAAATCGTTCCAATTGTTATGATTTATATAAAGAAAAATTAATAAGAAATAATATTATAAATAATACTTTTTTAAAAAAAATAGAAGAAGAATATATACAAATCCTTAATAAAAAATATAAGGAATCAAAAAATATTAAATGGAATTATTTAAATAATTTTTTATTAGATGACAAATATTCTATTTTTAATAATGATATTTTCCAAAAAATAGATACAAAATTATCCGTTGATATTATCAAATATATATCAAAAATAGCGTTTACTCTTCCAAAAGAGAAAAATTTTTTTAAAAAAACAAAAAAAATTTTTCAAAAAAGATTAGAAATGATTGAAAATAATCAAGTCGATTGGAGTATGGCTGAAATATTAGCTTATGGTTCATTATTATATGATGGATTTTGTATCCGTTTATCTGGTGAAGATGTTGCAAGAGGAACTTTTTCTCAACGTCATATTGTGGTAAAAACAGAAGAAGAAGAAGAATTAATACTTCTTAATAAGATTGAAAATAATTCTAAACCGGTAAAAATAGAAATATATAATTCTCCATTATCAGAATATGGGGTATTAGGATTTGATTATGGATATGCTATGGGCAATCATAATACCCTAACTTTATGGGAAGCTCAATTTGGAGATTTTAGCAATGGTGCACAAATAATAATAGATCAGTATATCTCATCTGGAGAAAGTAAATGGAAAATTCAAAATGGAATAGTTTTATTATTACCTCATGGATATGAAGGACAAGGTCCAGAACACTCTTCTGCACGTATAGAAAGATATGTACAACTTTGTGCAAAAAATAATTTATTTATAGTTAATTGTACTTCTCCAGATAATTTTTATCATTTATTGAGAAGACATATGAAATTAAAATTTCGTAAGCCTCTTATAGTTTTTACTCCTAAAAGTTTATTAAGGAATAAAAATTGTTTATCATCTATAAAAGATTTATCTAATGGAGGATTTCAAGAAATTATTGATGATACTATAAATGCTAATAAAGTAAAAAGAATCATTTTTTGTTCTGGAAAAATATATTATGAATTATTAAATAAAAGAGAAACTATTAGAAATAATAATACTGCTTTGATTAGAATTGAACAAATTTATCCATTGAATATAAATAATATAAAAAGAATATTAAATAAGTATAAAAATAATATAGATATTATATGGGTTCAAGAAGAACCAGAAAATATGGGTTTATGGAGTTTTATTTTAAGAAAATTAAGAAATATAATTAAAATTAAATTAATATCTCCAAACGAAAGTTCTAGTCCGTCAGTAGGATCTTATAATGAATTTTTAAAAATTCATTATAAGATAATAGAAAAATCTTTTAATTTTAAAAATTAAATTTTTTATGATTGTAGAAATAAAAGTTCCTTCTCCAGGAGAATCAATATCAGAAGTAGAAATTTCTTCTTGGTTGGTAAAAGATGGAGATTATGTAAAAAAAGGCCAAATTATAGCTGAAATTGATTCAGATAAAGCTACATTAGAAGTAGCTTCCGAAGAAAATGGAATTATCAAAATTTTTGGAAAAAAAGGGGAAAAAATTAATGTAGGTGATCGATTATGTTCGATAGAAACAATTGAAAATATAAAAAAAATTGTTTCTCCAGCTTCAAAAAAAATTTTAAGAGAAAAAAACATGCCTATTAAAGAAACAATTGGAACCGGAAAAAATGGAAGAATAATTAAAGAAGATTATTTAAATAAAACCTATAATAAAAATAATGTTTTTTCAGAAAATAAAAGAAAAAAGATTATTACTCCTCTTTCTCTATTAAGAAGAAAATTATCAGATAGATTAGTTAATATAAAAAATAAAGCTGCAATACTAACTACTTTTAATGAAGTAGATATGAAAGAAGTTTTATCTATAAGGAAAAAATATAAAGATCTTTTTGAAGAAAAACATGGAGTAAAATTAGGATTTATGTCATTTTTTACTCTCTCTTGTGTAAGAGCTTTGAAAAGTTACCCTGATGTTAATTCTATTATTGAAGAAAAAAATCAAATTAATTTTGAATATATTGATATTAGTATTGCTATTTCAGGCCCAAAAGGATTAATGGTCCCTGTAATAAGAAATGCTGAAGATTTATCTTTTATGAGAATAGAAAAAAATATAAAAAAATTATCAGAAAAAGTTAGAAATGGTTCAATTTCTATTGAAGAAATGAAAGGTGGAACTTTTACCATAACTAATGGAGGAGTATTTGGATCTATGTTGTCAACTCCTATTATTAATCCACCTCAAAGTGCTATATTAGGTATGCATAAAATTGTAGAAAGACCAGTGGTAATTAATGGATCTTTAACAATTCGTCCCATTATGTATTTAGCTTTATCTTATGATCATAGAATAATTGATGGAAAAGAATCAGTGGGATTTTTATCCTCTATTAAAGAATCCATAGAAAATCCAATTAAATTTTTAATGGATGGAAAAGAAGAAAATATTCCTAAAAAATTAGAATTAGTTTAATTTTATTTTTTATAATATTTTAAATTAAATTTTTGCATTTGTTTTCTTGTTAATTCTATTTGAACTTTTAATATTCCAGATACATCCATTTTTTTTGCTTCTGATAATAAAATTTCTGCATTTTTTTTATTCCCTTTTGATAAGGATGCTATAGCCATATTATATTTAGCTATAGCAATATTTTGTTTAAATTTTAGTCCAGAATCTAATGATTTTTGCATATAAAATTCTGATTTATTAATATTTTTATCTGAATAATAAATTCCTTTTAAAAAATAAAAACATGCTATTTGATCATTAGTTAATTGAAGTTTAGGATTCTTTATATAATCTAAATATTTTTTTAATCCTTTTTTATTTTTTTTTCCTATTTGAATAAATGCTAGTAATAAAAATTCATTATTAAACAAGAAAAAAATTGGAATTAATCCCAATGAAAATATAAAAGATCCAATATTATATTTTTTTTGATAAAAAAATATAATGGAAAATAAAAAAAATAAAAAGAATATTATAAATTTTGTATTTTTATTCATTCGTTATTTTTTTTAATCCAATCAATTAAATCTTTATAATTTAACTCATTTAATGAATGTCCAGATTTATATTCTCTATAAGAAATTGAAGAAATTTTATTATTTTTTTTTAAAATTTCTATATCTTTTCTGATCCATTCAATAGGTATAATTGTATCATTTTTACCATGAGATACAAATAGATCTATATTTTCTAAATTTAGATTTTCTATTTTATCCGATAATATTTTTTCTTCTATATATCCACTAAGAGAAATAATTTTTTTTATTTTAGAATTTTTTAATGCTATTGCATAGCTTAATATAGCTCCTTGACTAAATCCACATAACCATACTTGATCATCTCTTAATTTATATTTCTTAATTGATTCATTTATAAAATAAGATATTTTATTAATAGAATTTAGAGCTTGCTTTACATTTATTATTTTTTTATTTTCTGAAAAATCAATATCATACCAATAATATTTATAATTTTTTTCTATACAATAAATTCCTTGTAAACTTATTATAAAAAAATTGTCAGAAATATCTTTTTCAAAATGAAAAAGATTATTTTCATTACTACCATATCCATGAATCATTAAAAATAATATAGGAGTTTTATTGTTAGATTTTCTTAATCTATATCGAATAGAATAGTCTTCGTATAAGTTCATATATTAAATTAATATAACAATCTAAAATATATAGAATTTTATTTTAAATTTACCAAAAAAAAATTAGAATAAATGAATTTATACGAATATCAAGGTAGAGAAATATTAAAAAAATTTTTAATTAAGGTTCCTGATGGAATAATCGTTTATAATTCAGAAGAAGCAGTTAAGGCAGCAAAAATACTATTTAAAAGAACTAAAAAAAAATCTTTAGTAATTAAAGCTCAAATACATGCGGGTGGTAGAGGAAAATCAGGGGGGATTCGAATAGTTAAAAATTTAACTGAAGTTTATCATGAGTCTAAAAATTTATTAGGAAAATATTTAATTACACCTCAAACATCAAAAAAAGGTATTTTAGTGAAAAAAATACTCATATCTGAAGATATTTATTCAAATAATGATTCTGATAAAAATTCTTCTCCTAAAGAATATTTTTTATCTATCTTATTAAATAGAGATAAAGAAAAAAATATTATTCTATATTCTAAAGAGGGAGGAATAAATATAGAAGAACTTTCTAAAAAGAATCCTGAAAAAATATTTTCAGAAGAAATAGATCCATTATTGGGACTACAAATGTTTCAAATAAGAAATATAGCATCTAATTTAGAAATTAATAAAGATTCTTTAAAAAATTTTAGTAAATTCATAACATATTTAAATAAAGCTTATCATTCTTGTGATGCATTATTAATGGAAATTAATCCTTTTATTAAAACATTGGATAATGAAATTATACCAGCAGATATAAAAATTATATTAGATAATAACTCTTTTTTTCGTCAAAAAAATAATTATTTAATATATAATAATTTTGTCGAAAAAAAAGTAGATGATTATAATTTCAATTTCCTTAAATTGGATGGAAATGTAGGTTGTATGGTAAACGGTGCTGGATTGGCAATGGCCACTATGGATATGATAAAATCTTGTGGAGGTGATCCAGCTAATTTTTTAGATATCGGGGGATCAGCTGACGAAAAAAGGGTTGAAAAAGCTTTACATTTAATTTTAAAAGATAAATCAGTAAAAACTATTCTAATAAATATATTTGGTGGAATAGTACGTTGTGATACAGTGGCAAAAGGAATTATTAAACTATATAATAAAATTAATCAAAAAATTAAAATTCCATTAGTGATTCGTTTACAAGGAACAAATGAAAAAAATGCTAAAAATATTCTTAATAAGAGTTCATTACCTATTTATTATGCTAATGATTTAAAAGATGCCGCTAATAAAATAAAACAAATTGTATCGTGATTATTATATAAATTATGTTATTGAAATATAGTCCTACAAACTGGAATAACATTATTGGACAAGATCATGTTATTCTTTCTTTGAAAAGAAGAATAAAAAAAAAAGAATTATCTAAATTGTTATTTTTTATTGGAAAAAAAGGAACAGGAAAAAGTCTATGTGCAAAAATATTGGCAAAAGAATTAAATCCTAATTTTTCAGAAATTAAAAATTTATTAATAATAATTAAACTTTATAATTCTTTAAAAAATTCATCAAATATAAAAAAAACTCTAAATAATTTTTTTATAAAATTTTTTAAAAAAAATAATATATTTTTATTTGATGATATAGATAAAATTTTTTTTATTAAAGATTTATTAAAAATTGCAGTAAAAATTCCCAATACTATTTTAATTATATGTAGTACAAAAGATTATTGTGTAGACTATTCCATTTCAGAATATTCACAATTTTTTTTATTTAAAGAGATCTCTACAAAAAATATATTTTTTCATATTCAAAATTTATTAGAAAAAGAAAATATAAAAATTGATAAAGAAGCTTTATTTATAATCTCTAAATATGCAAATGGATCAATTGGATATGCTATAAATACTTTGGATAAAATTATTTATTTAAATAATAAAAATATTTTTTTTACAAAAAAAATAATATTAGATCAACTAGGTTTAGTTAATTCAAAACTATTCTTTATAATAATAGACTATTTATTAAATAATAATTTATATGAAATATTTATTTTAATAAGACAAGAATTTTCTAAAAAAAAAGAAAATATTTACAATTTTATCATTGGATTAAAAATACATTTTAAAAATTTATTCTTATCTAAGAACATAAAAACTATTCCAATCATAGATGATGATAAAAAAATTATTAAACATTATATAAAACAATCAAATAATTTACCCTATTCAATTATAAATCATGGATTAAATATTTGTTATAAAATAGAGAATAAATATTCTTTTTATAAGAAGAATAATATTGATTATAAGCATATTATATTCAACATAGAAACATATTTAATACAATTATCATATATTTTTTCTTTTTATAAAAAGAATTCTTTAATTAGAAAAAAAAATTTTATTCAAAAAATATGGAAAAAATTTATCGATAATTTTTATAATAATATAGATGATAAAAAATTACTTGAGTTATTATTTAAAACTAAATTCATGTTTTTAAAAGAAAAAATATTTTTAGTAATTCCATTGGAAAAAGAAAATAATGATTGTTTTTTAATAAAAAAGAATTTTTTAGATTTTTATAAAAAGGAAATAAATGATCATTTTTTTGATTTTAAAATAATAAGTAAAAAAGAAATAAAAATAAAATATAAAAATAATAATCCTGAAATAAATAAAAAATCAATAGTATCTAAAAAAAAATTTATAAAATCATTAATAAAAATATTCGAATTAAAAAAAATATAATAAATATATTTAATTACAATTTTTTTATAAAATAAAATTATGACTATGAATTACTACTCATTGGAGGATAAAACTTATTCAGATGGAGATGCTAAAAATGATAATTCTAATTCTTATGAATCTGAAAAAAATAAATATAACTCTAAATATTATAATAATAAAAAAACTTCAATAAAAAGTAAAACTCCTATTTTAGATCACTTTGGAAATGATTTAAATGCATTAGCTATAAATGGGGAATTAGATCCTTTAGTTGGAAGAGATAAAGAAGTTGAAAGGATATCACAAATATTGAGCAGAAGAAAAAAAAATAATCCTATATTAATAGGAGAACCAGGAGTAGGTAAAACAGCTATTGCAGAAGGACTAGCATTAAGAATTTTTCAAAGAAAAGTATCCAGAGTATTATATAACAAAAGAATAATCATATTAGATTTATCTAGTTTAGTAGCTGGTACTAAATATAGAGGTCAATTTGAAGAAAGAATGAAATCAATTATAAATGAAGCGGAATCTAGCAATGATTTAATTCTATTTATAGATGAATTACATACTCTCATAGGATCTGGTGGATCAACTGGATCTTTAGATGCATCTAATATATTTAAACCAGCTTTAGCAAAAGGGAAAATTCAATGTATTGGTGCTACTACATTTAATGAATATAAACAGTATATAGAAAAAGATGGGGCTTTAGAACGTAGATTTCAAAAAATATTTATTTATCCATCTTCTGAGAATGAAACTATTGAAATTTTACAAAAAATAAAAAATAAATATGAAAATCATCATAACGTTATTTATACTAAAGAAGCCATAAAAGCATGTGTAAAATTAACATCAAGATATATCGTTGATAGATTCTTACCAGATAAAGCAATTGATGCATTAGATGAATCAGGTTCTAGAGTATATATAAAAAATATAAAAGTTCCGAAAGAAATAATAGTTTTAGAAAAAGAACTAGAAAATATTCGAAAAAAAAAATCTAAAGTAGTTAAAAATCAAAAATATGAAGAAGCTGCTAAATTAAGAGATCATGAAAAAAATATTGAAAATAAATTATTAGAAGCTCAAAAAAACTGGGAAAAATTTTCTAAAAAAAATAAAGAAATTGTTTATGAAGAAAATGTAGAAAAAGTAGTTTCAATGATGAGTGGTATTCCAATAAATAGAATTGCCAAATCAGAAATTAAAAAATTTAATAAAATGGTAAATTCTATAAAAGAAAAAATAATTGGGCAAGATGAAGCAGTGGAAAAAATAGTACAATCAATTCAAAGAAATAGAATTGGTATGAAAGACTCTGATTCACCTATAGGATCATTTATATTTTTAGGAAAAACAGGAGTAGGAAAAACTTATTTAAGTAGAATTTTTTCGAAAGAATTATTTAATTCAGAAGAATCATTGATTCGTATAGACATGAGTGAATATCAAGAATCCCATTCGATAAGTAAATTAATAGGAGCCCCACCTGGATATATAGGATATGAAGAAGGTGGACGATTAACTGAAGCTATAAGAAGAAGACCTTATAGTATTATTCTATTGGATGAAATAGAAAAAGCTCATCGAGATATTTTTCACATTTTATTGCAAATATTAGATTATGGTTTTTTAACTGATAATTCTGGAAAAAAAATTAATTTTAGAAATACTATAATTATTTTTACTTCTAATATAGGAATCCAAAAAATTAAATCTAATAAATCTGAAATTGGATTTAAAACTAAAAATAATAGATCAAATATTGATCATAAAAAAATAATAAAAGAATCATTGCAAAAAAGTTTATCCAGTGAATTTTTAAATAGGATAGATGATATTATTGTTTTTAATTCATTAAAGAATGATGATATTAATAAAATAATTATTTTAGAATTAAACGAAATAATTTTACAAGTACAAAATTTAGGATATAAATTAGTAATTTTTTCAGATGTAAGAAAATTTATAAAGAAAAAAGGATATGACTATGAAAATGGAGTTAGACTATTAAAAATAACAATAAAAAAATATATAAAAAATCCTATATCAGAATGTATAATTAATGGAAATTTAAAAACAGGAAATAAAATATCATTAAAAATGAACTCTAAAAAAAATAAAATAGAAACCTTTATCACAAAAAAATGAAAAAAATAAAAATTATTGAAAAAATATTGAATTTTTTATATCCTAATCCAAAAGATAATTTATATTATATTAATGAATATACATTTTTGATAGCTATAATTCTTAGTTCTAGATGTAAAGAAGTTGATGTAAATAAAGTAACAAAAATTCTTTTTAAAAAAATACAATCACCGTATGATATTATAAAATTTTCTATAAAAACTATAAAAAAATATATAAGAAATCTAGGATTACAAAATAAAAAATCTAAAATTATTTATAATCTTTCTATTTTATTAATCAATAATTATAACGGTTTTATTCCTAAAAATTTTATAGAATTAAAAAAATTACCCGGAATTGGAAATAAAACTGCTTCTGTTTTTTTATCTAAATTTTCTAATATAAAAGTATTCCCTATCGATACTCATATAAATAGAATGATGTATCGTTGGGGATTAAGTGATGGAAAAAGCATATCTAATACTGAAAAACATGCCCCATTTTTTTTCAAAAAAAAAAATTGGAAAAAATTACATTTACAAATTTTATCTTATGCTAAAGAATATTCGCCATCTAAAAAATGGAATAAAAAAAAAGATATAATATATCAAGAACTATTAGATTTTAAAAATTCTTATACAATTAAAAAGGCAAATCATCGAAATCATCTGATGATAAAGAAGAAGAAGATGAAATAGTAGAATTATTTTTATTATCAGATAATAAATTATCTATTTTCCATCCTTGTATAGAATTAAAATATTTAACAACACCTTTAGGATTAATCCATTCTCTTCCTCTAATATTAATAAAAACTTTTATTCTATCTTTTGGTTTTATTGTATCTAATAAATTTGTTTTTTCCTGTATAAACTCGATTAGTATATCTTGAGAATACGGTTCATCAGTAGTTAATACCAATTCTCTTTTTTTAAATCCACTTTCAAATGTTTGAATTGGAAATATTTTTTTAACTCTTCCTATTATATCCATATACATATAATTTACTTATTTTTTTCTTTTTTTTTGGAAGATTCTATAATTTTATTAGAAATATTTAATGATGTAATCATATTATTTAACATTTCATTAGCTGATTCAGGAGAATTAGGTATCAATACTAAATTAGTATTACTTTTACTTCCTATAGACTGAAGTGTATCATAATGTTGAGTTACTACTATCAAAGCTGAAGCTTCTTGAGAATTTATTCCTACATTATTTAATACTTCTACTGAATCTAAAATTCCTTTAGTTATCTCTCTTCTTTGATCTGCTGTTCCTTTACCTTGTAATCTTTTGCTTTCTGATTCAGCTTGGGCTTTAGCTATTATTTTTATTCTTTCTGATTCAGCTTTATATGCTGCAGCAACTTTTTCTCTTTCTGCTGTATTTATACGATTCATTGCTAATTTTACTTGTTCATCGGGATCAATATCAGTGACTAATGTTTTGATAATTGAATACCCATATTCTAATATAGATTCTTCTAATTCTCTTCTAACAACTATTGCTATATGATTTTTTCTCTCAAAAACATCATCTAATTTCATTTTAGGAACTTCTGCCCTAACCACATCAAATATATAAGAATTTATTTGAGAATGAGGATTATCCAATTTATAAAAAGCTTCATAAACTTTATCTTTGATAACTTTAAATTGAATGGAAATTTTTACTTTTATAAATACATTATCTTTTGTCTTTGTATCAACAATTATATCCAATTGTTGAATTTTTAAAGTTAATTTACTCTCAATTTGATCTATGATAGGAATTTTAAAATTTAAACCTGCATAACGAATGCTATGAAATTTTCCCATTCTTTCAATAATAACAGCAGTTTCTTGATTTACAATAAATATAAAACTTAGAATAAAAGATAAAATTATAATTATTAATATTCCATAAAAAAATAAATTCATAATTTAAAATTGTTGTATTTATAACATTCCTAATTCTAAACGAGCTTCTTCACTCATAAATTCTTTACACCAAGGGGGATCAAATGTAATAATGATTTTTACATTTTTAATTTTTTTTATAGATTTTATTTTTTGTTCTATTTCTATCGGTAGACTATCTATAACTGGACAATTTGGATTGGTTAAAGTCATAATTATTTTTACATTATTTTCATGTAAAATTTGAATATCATAAATTAATCCTAATTCATAAATATCTACCGGTATTTCCGGATCATAAATATTCTTTAATTCAGATATAATTTTATCTTTTAAATTATTATCACAATAATTTTTTTGATTACACATTCTTTTCTAATAAATTTCCAAATTTATCAAAATAATTAATCGGATATCCCAATTTTCTTATTGAAGGAAGTATTTCTTTTGCATTTCCTATAATTATAATTATACCTCTATTTAATGGAAAAAATTTTTTATATATCTGATATATCTCATCTATTTCTATAGATGAGATATTTTCAATATAGTTATCATGGAAATTATATGAAATTCCATCTTTTTTTTCATACATAAAAATATCATTAATTTTTTCAGGATTTTCTAAATCTAATAAAAATTGTCCAATAATTTCTTTCTTTTTTATATATAATTCTTCTTCTATAGATTTTTTATTTAACTTAAAATCAGATATTTCTTGTAAAATATCTCGAATAGATTTTGCTGTGACTTCATTTCTAACTTGTGTATATACAGAAAAACATCCAATATTTTTATCAGATTTTAAAACTGAATAAATACCATAGGTATATGCTTTTTCTTCTCTTAAATTTAGAAATAACCTACTATATGGTCCTTCCCCTAAAATACTATTTGCTAATACTGCTGGTAAATATGATGGATCATTCATTTTTAAAATTATAGGCATCCCTAAACAAATACATGATTGATTTAAGAATGGCATATCTATTATATTAACTTTTAATTCATTTGGAATAGAAAATTTTTTCTCAGAAATACGTTTTTCAACGTATGGTTTTTTTTTCCATTTAGAAAAATATTTTCTACACAAATACTTTACTTCATCTTTATAAATGTCTCCTATAAAAGATAAATAAAATCTATTAGGTAGATAATATTTTTTATATAATCTTTTTAATTCATGGAGAGTGATTCTTTGAACAGAGTCAATAGTTTCATATTCTCCATAAGGATGATCTTTACCATAAAAAAATAAATTTTTAATTCTTCTTAAAATATCATTTGGATTGTTTTCTGAAATAACAATTTCAGTTATTTTTTGTTTTATTATTTTATCAAGTTCTTTATTATTTTTAAAATTACAATTTGTTAAAATCTCCATTAAAATAGTGATTGATTTCACTAAATTTTTTTTTAAAATAGAAACGGATATTTCATAAAAAGAGGAATATAACCCTGTTCCCAGATTATAATCTATTAATTCATCTAATTCATCTTTAGAATAGTTTTTTGTACCGGATCGCAACATTTTACCAAAAACATCTTTAATACCAGTTTTTTCTTTTTCTAAAAAAGGAGTAGTATCTAATTCTAAAATAATTCTTACAGTAGGAAATTTATGATCTTCTATTAATACTACTCTTAACCCATTTTTCAATTTTTGAAAATATGATGGTCTTTTTATTTTAAAATCTATTTTAGATTTTAATGGCTTAGGAGCTATATTTATTGTTTCTTTTGTATGCATATGAATTTTAAATATTTATAAATATAATTTCCTAAAAATTTTTAATATTTTGGAATATTATATAATCTTACTCTATTATTTTTAGTTAAATATTTATTAGCAACTTTTTGTACATCATCTAATGTAACATTTTTATATATATCTATTATCTTATTTAAAAAATTAGCATCTTTATAATATAAATTATAATATCCTAAATTATTAGCAACATCATTGATAAAAAAATTATTATAAACAATTTTTGTTTCAAAAGAATTAATTTGTTTATCCAATTCATATTGAGATATTCCTTTTTCTTTTAAAATTTCAATTTCTCTATCTATAGAATCCAATAAAGAGTCTAATTTAATTCCAGAATTAGCTATTCCATATATAATCAAAACACAATAATCTTCCATATCTTCTAAATAACAGCTCATATGAGAAGATAATTGTTGATTATTTATTATGTTTTTTACCATTCTAGAACTTTCACCAAAAGAAAAAATAGATTCTATTATTTTTAATGCATGATAATCAGGATGATTTATTTTTGCTAATCTATAACCTAAAAAAACACCTGGAATTTTAATATTTTTATTTATATATGTATATATTATTTCTTCTTTGATTGGATCTTCTTTTGGAAATTCTTTTTTAGAAAAATTATTATTGAATTTTTCAAATGAAAAATATTTTTTAACTAATTCTTGAGCAAGATTCATTTCAAAATCTCCGACAATAATTAAAGTTGCATTACTTGGAACATAATATTCTCTATAGAATCTCTGATAATCATCTTCTGATGCTAAATTTAAGTCTTTATTACTTCCTATTATTGGATATCTATATGAATGTTTTTTAAATAATAATGAAGGAATTATTTCTACAAATATTTTTGCATTTGGTTGATTATCAATTCTTGTTTTTCTTTCCTCTTTGATAACTTCTCTTTGTATGTCAATGCTTTCTTTATCTACTGTAGCATAAAACATTCTTTCTGATTCTAACCATAATCCTAATGGAAGATAATTAGATGGTAAAATTTCATAATAAAAAGTAAAATCTTGATTTGTATAGGCATTATTTTCCCCCCCGCTAGAAGCAATATATTTAAAATATTCTCCCTTTTTTATATTTTTAGTAGATTCAAACATAAGATGTTCAAAAAAATGAGCAAATCCAGTTCTTCCTGGATAATCATTTTTGCTACCAACATGATATAGAACAGATGTAGAAATTAAAGGATTTTTTCTATCCTGATGATAAAGCACTTGTAATCCATTAGGGAGTTTTTCTTTAAAAAAATTAATTTTAAAAATTCCTTCATTGATTTTAAAATCTGGATAAGACTTCATAATTTTGAATTAAAAAAAATATTTAAAAATTTACAATTTTTTTTTAAAAAAAAATACTTTTTATTGTTTTAATATTTAATTATTGAATTTTATTTATGGATTTCGGAATTTTGCGTATGAAAAAAATTTTATTTTCCATTATTATTTTTTTTCTTTTTGTATTAGAATCTGAATCTAAAGAAGAAATCATTGGAAATATTGATAATGGTAAAAGTATTTTTAAAAAAAATTGTACAACATGTCATTCAATAGATTTAGAAAAAAAAATGATAGGACCAGCTTTGTCTGGAATCACCGAAAAAAGAAATCGTGAGTGGTTACATAAATGGATAAAAAATAATAAACTATTAAGGAATAGTGGTGATAAAGATGCTATAGATATTTATAAAAAATATGGAAATATAGAAATGAATTCATTTCCTCAACTTTCCGAAAAAGATATTGATGATATACTATTTTTTATTAAAAATTACAAATTAAAACTTAAAAATGAAAATAGAAATGAAAAAAATAGTATACTAGATCAAACGGTAAAAAAAAATGAACAATTTATTCAAAAATTATTCATTTTTTTTCTTAGTATAATTTCTGTAATACTTATATGGATCTTATATAGAACCTATATCCTATATAATTTATTAAATAATAATGATTCCATTCTAATTTTCAAAAAAATTGATTTTATATTAAAAATTATATATAAAAACTTTTTAAAAAAACATAAAAATAATTGGTATTTATTTTCTTCTTTTATAGGTATATTGTTAATAATAAACATTTTTTGCATATGGAATTTTTTAATGAAAATAGATGTAAACAAAGGATATGAACCTAGACAACCAATTTATTTTTCTCATAAAATTCATTCTGAAATCAATGGAATTGATTGTCAATATTGTCATTCTAATGCAAAATACGCAAAAAATTCAGGTATTCCATCTATGAATATATGCATGAATTGCCATATAACTATTGATGAATATAAAGGAAATTATATAGAATATGGTAAAAGTAGAAACGAATATAATAAAGAAATAAATAAAATTTATTATGCTATTGGCTGGAATAAACAAAAAAGAAAATATACTGGTAAAACTCATCCTGTTAAATGGATTAGAATACATAATATGCCTGATTTTGTATATTTTGATCATTCTCAACATATAATAACAGGTAAAAAACCAATTAAAAAATTTAAAAAAGTTAATTTAATTTGTACAGCTTGTCATGGAGAAGTTCAAAAAATGAATCAAGTTAAAATGAATAATGATTTTACTATGGAATGGTGCATTTCTTGTCATAGAAATGTAAAAATAGATACAGATAATAAATATTATAAAAATTATTTTAAAAATAATAAAGAATATACATTAGATATGATAGGGGGAATAGAATGTGCTAAATGTCATTACTAAATGAATAAAAATATAAATATTATTTAATATTCAATACTATTTAATTTTTGTTGTTATTAAATTATAAATAAATTCATATATTTTTATGAAATCAAATAAGAATAAAAGACATTCAATAAGAAAATTTTTTAACGAAAAAAGTTCTAGAAGAGATTTTCTTAAATGGATTGGATTTACTACAGTTTCAGTTACTTTAACAGCTTGTAAAGGACCAGTAATAAAATCTATTCCTTATATTGTAAAACCAGAAGAAATAACTTTAGGATCACCTGTTTATTATGCATCTACAATGATTGATTCTTTTGATATAGGTTGTGTATTAATTAAGACTAGAGAAGGCCGTCCAATAAAAATAGAACCTAATTCAAATTCTAAATATTTCAATACTACATCAGCAAGAATACAATCATCTTTATTATCAATTTATGACGAAGAAAGATTAAAGAATCCTTTTTTTAAAGGGCAACAAAGTAGTTGGAAATACATAGATAATTATATAATCAAATATTTAAATAAATTAAATAATGCTAATAAAAAAATAGTATTATTATCACACTCTTTCCCTAGCTTTTCTACTAAAAATTTGGTAGAAGATTTTAAAAAAAAATTTCCAAAAACAGAATGGATAATATACGATCATATATCATATTCTAAAGCATTAAATGCATCAAAAAATATTTTTGGAATCAGAGCATTTCCATTTTTTGATTTAAAAAATATAGAATTAATAATATCATTTGATGCAGATTTTTTAGGAGATTGGTATCCTGAAAGTATGATTCAATCATATGCTAGAAATAAAAATCCTAATCAATCTATGATTCAACATATACATATTGAAAGCAATATGTCAATTTCAGGAGCAAATGCCGATATAAGAATTTCTAAAAAACCTACTGAAATAAAACAAATATTATTTGAACTGTATGAAGTTATTGTTTTAGAAAAACCAATAAAAAATGAAAATATTTATATAAAAAAAATAATATCTAGTATTAAAAAATTAGGTAAAAAATGTGTTGTGTTTTCAGACGGAGATCAAGAATCATATGAATTATCTTTTTTAATTAATAAAAAAATTAATAGTAATGCTATAAAAAATAATAAATTTATTCTCTCAAAAGAGAGTGATGATGAAAAATTTTATTCTTTCGTAAGAGATTTAGAAATGAATAATATAGGGGCCTTATTGGTGTATGATACAAATTTTATTTATAGTCTTCCTAATTCCTTATATAATAGAATTATTAAATCAATAAAAAAAATTCCATTAATAGTTTCTTTTTCTATTAATAGAAATGAAACTAGCGATATAGCAGATATAATTGCTCCAATTCCTCATTGGTTAGAATCTTGGGGGGATACAAATCCTATTAATAATTACTATACTCTTATACAACCTACTATTAAAAAAATTTTTAATACAAGACAATTTCAAGATTCTTTAATAATTTGGAGTAAAATTAACAAAAAAAATTATTATGAATATCTTAAAAAAGAGTGGGAAAATAATATCATTCCTAAATCCAATATTTATTCATTTAATGAAGCTTTATTTCATGGATTCATAGAAACTAATGAAAATAATAACTATAAAAAACATAATAAAAAATTAACAAAAAAATATTACAATTTTAATTTAAATTCAAAAAATTTTGAACTTAGATTATATACTAAAATCAGTATGGGAGATGGATATCAATATAATAATCCATGGTTACAAGAATTTCCTGATCCTATTACAAGAACTACATGGGAAAATTACTTAACTATATCTTATTTTGATGCAAAAAATAATGAAATAAAAAATTGGAATACCACAGATGGTGCTTTAAATGGAAATTGTGTAAATATAATTCAAAATTCTAATATAATTATTGAAAATATTCCCGTATTTATCCAGCCTGGACAAGGTATAGGATCTATAGGAATCGCTTTTGGTTATGGACAAAAAAAAGGAAAATTATCTAAATTATGTCAAGGAATCAATGCTTATAGGATTTATGAAAATTTTAATATTATTCAATATAATATCCAAATAGAAAAAACTCAAGAAGTACACAAATTTTCTTGCATACAACTACAAAATACATTATTTAATAGAAATCTTGTTAAAGAAACTAACTTGTATACTTTTGTAAAATATCCAAAAAAAATTTGGAATAATAACGAAGAAGAAGAAAAAGAAAAAAAGTATTTTTTAAATAAAAGCTATTCTATTTGGGAAGATAATGATATTAAAAAAAGTAAAACTGGACATCATTTTAATCTATCTATAGATTTAAATAAATGTATTGGATGTGGTTCGTGTATCATTGCTTGTAATTCAGAAAATAATATTCCTGTAGTTGGCAAAGAAGAAATTAGAAAATATAGAGATATGCATTGGATACGGATTGATAGATATTACTCTAATGAGCATAAAAAAAATCCAAAAGTATATTTTCAACCAATTATGTGTCAACATTGCGAACATGCACCATGTGAAACTGTTTGTCCAGTATCCGCAACTTCTCATGGATCACAAGGACAAAATATGATGGCCTATAATCGTTGTGTTGGAACTCGTTATTGTGCTAATAATTGTCCTTATAAAGTAAGACGTTTTAATTGGTTTAATTATGCAAATAATCAAAAATTTGATTTTAATATGAATAATAACTTAGGAAAAATGGTATTAAATCCAGATGTAGTAGTTAGAAGTAGAGGAGTAATGGAAAAATGCTCTTTATGTATACAAAAAACTCAATTTTCTATTGGAAAAGCCAAAAAAGAAAATAGAACAGTAAAAGATGAAGAATTTGAAACAGCATGTAGTATTTCTTGTCCAACTAAAGCGATAACTTTTGGTGATATTAATGATAAAAATAGCGAAATATATAAAAAATTAAAAAATCCAAGATCTTATAAACTTCTTGATTTTTTAGGAATTAGTCCAAATGTAAATTATTTACTAAAAATAAGAAATATTAATAAAAAATAATAAATTCTAAAATGTCTAATCATTATGAAGAATCCCCCATAAGGGAATCATTAATCGCAAAAAATAAAACAATAAGAAATATTACTAATGATATTATTTATCCTATAAAAAATAAAGCGGGGAAACTATGGTGGATTTCTTTTTTTCTATCTTTACTAGCATTTATTTGGGGATTAGGATGTATTATATATACTGTCACCACTGGGATTGGTGTATGGGGACTAAATAAAACAGTGAATTGGGCATGGGATATTACTAACTTTGTTTGGTGGGTAGGAATAGGACATGCTGGGACTTTAATATCTGCTGTTTTATTATTATTTCGTCAAAAATGGCGTTTATCTATCAATCGTTCAGCAGAAGCAATGACTATATTTGCAGTAATACAAGCTGGATTATTTCCTATTATACATATGGGACGTCCTTGGAATGCTCATTGGGTATTACCTATTCCAAATCAATTTGGATCTTTATGGCCTAATTTTAATTCCCCTTTATTATGGGATGTTTTTGCCATTAGTACTTATTTTTCTGTATCAGCGGTTTTCTGGTTTATTGGATTAATTCCCGATTTCGCTATGATACGAGATAAAATAAAAAATCCATTTCAAAAAAAAATTTATAATATTCTAAGTTTTGGATGGGGAGGAAGTGCAGAAGACTGGAACAGATTCGAAGAAATATCTTTAATATTAGCAGGACTATGTACTCCATTGGTATTTTCTGTACATACTATAGTTTCTTTTGATTTTTCAACTTCTGTAATAAAAGGATGGCACAGTACTATATTTCCCCCTTATTTTGTTGCAGGTGCAATTTTTTCAGGATTTGCTATGGTACAAACTTTATTAGGAGTTGCTAGAAAAGTACTAAATTTAGAAAGCTATATTACAAGAAATCATATTGAGTATATGAATATGATTATTCTATTAACGGGGGGAATTGTCTTATTAGCTTATATTTCTGAATATATTTTAGCTTGGTATTCTGGAAGTCCTTTTGAAGAATTTATTTATTTTTCTAAAAATGCGGCTATAGGTCCATTTTGGTGGGCTTTTTGGGCATTGATTATATGTAATGTTATTATTCCTCAATTTTTATGGATTAAAAGAATAAGAAGAAGTTTTTTTTTATCATTTTTAATAGCTATAATTATTAATATAGGAATGTGGTTCGAAAGATTTGATATTATTGTGTTAAACTTAAGCCATGATTATTTACCATCTTCTTGGACAGGATTTATCCCATCATTCGTAGATGTAGGTATTTTTATAGGAACAATTGGTTTTTTCTTTACTCTTTATTTATTATATATAAGAGTATTTCCAGTAATTTCTCAATCTGAATTAAAAACAATTTTGAAAAAATCTGAATAAATGAATAAAATATATACTAATATATATGTGTTATATAATAATGAAAAATTATTAATTCAAAACGCTAAAATTTTTAAAAGAAAAAATTATCATATATATGATATATATTCTCCATATCCGATTCATGGGATAGAAAAAATACTAGATTTAAAAAAATCTAATTTATCATTTCTATCTTTCATATATGGAACTATAGGCTTTTTTATTGCAAATATACTTATTTGGTATACTATGATTTTTGATTGGCCTCAAAATATTGGAGGAAAACCTTCTTTCTCTTGGATAAAAAATTTTCCATCTTTTATTCCAGTGATATTTGAATTATTAATATTTTTTTCTGCACATTTTATGTGTATTAGCTATTTAATTCAATGTAGACTTTTTCCAGGTCGTCGACCAAAGAATCCAGATCCTAGAACTACTGATGATGTTTTTCTTATAAAAATGAAAATTCCATTTTCTAAAAATTATAAAACAATAAAAAATTCTTTGAAAAAGAATGGAGCAATAGAAGTTAATTTAATTCATTAAAAAATATTAAATAATGAAATATTCTTACTACTTTTTTATATTTTCAATTATTATTATAATAAGTTTTTATTGCATCAATAAAAAATATCCCCATATAGTATATATGCCAGATATGTACTATTCAGATTCATATGAACCATATTCTGATCCAGATTTTTCTTATAACAAAAAATTTAAAATTATAAAAATTCCTTTTTTTATTGAAAATAAAACCTCTTCATTACCGCCTGTAAAAGGAACAGTTCCTCGCAGTGAATATTATGATTTCTCATCTGAAGAAATTTCAAATAAAGGATTTGAATATTCCAAAAAAATTAATAAATCTCCATTAAGAAAAAAATATAATGATTTATCTAAAATTCTTAAAGAAGGAAAAGAACTATATAAAATAAACTGTTCTATATGTCATGGAGATATAGGAGATGGTCAAGGAATTTTGGTTAAAAATGAAAAAATATTAGGAATTCCTGACTATAAAGATAGAGATATTACTATTGGAAGTGTATATTATGTTATTACATATGGAAAAAATAACATGAATTCTTATGCCTCTCAATTAAATAAATTAGATAGATGGAAAATTGCAGAATATGTTATGTATTTAAAAAGTAAAAAAAGATAATAATGTACAAATTTTCTCAAAAAAATAAAAGAATTATTTATTCTATAATAATTTCTGGATTAATTCTAATTTTATATAAATGGATTCATTTATTTTTTGAAGATAAAGAATATTTTTTAAATATTTTTAAAGATAAAAATCTTTGGATTTCATTATATGTTACCTCTATATATTTTACATCTTTATCTATAGGATCACTTGTATTTTTAGGAATACAAAATATATCAAAATCAGGATGGTCGATTATTATTCATCCAATCATGGAAAAAATAGCATCTTTTATTCCTTATGGAACATCTATTATATTCACTATAATTTTATTAAATTCTCTAAAATTAAATGGAATATATAATATATTTCAATGGATGGATCCTAATTCATCAAATTATAATATTTTTATTCATAAAAAAAAATTGATTTTTAATATCCCCTTTTTTTTAATTAGAAATTTCCTATTTTTAATAGGATATAATTTTTTTTATTTTAGAATAAAAAATATATCAAAAAAATTAAATTTTTCCCATTCATTAAATGAATATAATAAATTGTATTCTAATTCTATTTTGTTTATAATTTTTTTTTCTATTACTTCTGTAATTTTATCTTGGGATTGGATAATGTTCTTGAATCCACATTGGTTTAGTACTTTATTTGGATGGTATTTTATTAGTAGTTTTCTTGTAACTGGAATTGGAATAATAACAATAATTTCTATTCTTTTTAAAGAGAATGGAATATTAAATCTTTTTAAAAAAGATCATTTGCACGATTTAAGTAAATATTTATTTTCAAGTAGTTTATTATGGACTTACTTTTGGTTTTCACAATTTCTTCTATATTGGTATGGAAATATTCCAGAAGAAATATCTTATTTTTTAAAAAGAGAAAATATATATAATAATATTCATCTTTGGTTATTAATTCCTAATTTTTTAATACCATTTTTTTTATTAATAAATAGTAAAAATAAAACTAATCCTAAGATAGTGCTGGTAACATCTATAATAATATTAATGGGACATTATATGGATATTTACAATTTAATTGTTCCGGAATTAAATGGAAAATTCCAAATTGGAATATATGAAATTGGAATTTTTCTAATGTTAGGTGGATTTTTTTGTTATATATTATTATTAAACTTTAATAAAAAAGAATTAAACTTTTATGGAAATCCTTTTTTTAAAGAAAGTAAAAACTATAAAAATCCTAATATATAAATATACTAAAAAAATAAAATTTTTAAATTTTTATAAAATTCATAATAGATTTATTAGTACCAAATATAGTTAATATATCTCCTTCTTGTAAAAGAGTATTTCCAGTTACTAATCCAATTACTTTTCTCTTTGGATCTTTTTTATTAAATGTAGGATTTTTACTATTTCTTATTATAGTAATTAAAGAAACAGAATATTTTTTCGTCAAATTTAAATCTTTTACTTTTTTTCCATTAAAAGAAATCGGTGAGAATACTTCAGCAATAGAATATTGATTATCTACTCTAAAATAATCTAGAGCATAATTAAAAACTATCTGTTTGGTTAACCTAAAAGCGGCATCTTTTTCAGGATGAATTATATCATCAATCCCCATAGCATTTAATATTGTATCATGTATCTTTGATAGAGATCGACTTATTATTCTAATTTTTTTAGATATTTTTTTTAGGATAGCAGTTGTAATTATAGATGCTCCTTCATTTTCTCCTATAGCAATAATTGCTAAATCTGCTTGATTAATTGGAATAACCTTATAAGCTGATTCATTATTAGCATCCATACAAACAACATTTGCAATATGATCCTTCAATAAATCTATTTGATCAATTTTATTATCTACTCCAAAAACTTCATGTCCATTATCAGTTAAATAAAGTGCTAAAGATCTACCAAAATTTCCTAGACCAATAATTATAATTTTCATTAATTAATTAATGATAATATCTTCTTTAGGAAATTTATAATAATAATGGTAATTAATCTTATTTCTTCTCAAGAAACTAATCATTATATTAAATATTCCTATTCTTCCTAAGAACATTAATAAAATTAAAATTAATTTACTTCCATTAGATAGTGTTGAGGTTATTCCTAAAGATAATCCAGTTGTCGAAATTGCAGAAAAGACCTCGAAAAAAATATATAAAATATTTTTTTTAGGATCTAAAAAAGCAATAATGAAAACACCTATATAAATTACTATTAAAGATAACATAATAATTGAAAAAGCTAAATGAATAGATTCTGATGATATTTCTCTACCTTTTAATTCTAATCTATTATTTCCTTTAGATAAGGAAATAATATTCATTATTGCAATTGCAAATGTGCTGGTTTTAATTCCACCTCCTGTTGAGGATGGTGAAGCACCAATCCACATTAATAAAATAGTGAATAAAATAGAACTAATATTAAAATTATTCATATTCAAAACATGAAATCCAGCTGTTCTTGCTGTAATAGCAGAGAAAAAAGATGCTATAAATTTTCCATAAAATGAATTATGTTCTTTAAGAGAAAAATTATATTCATTTATATAATAAAAAATAGTTCCAAAAAAAATCAGTAAAAAAGTAGTAATTATTACCAATTTTGTATTTAATGTTACTATATGAACAGGATTTCTCAAATTTTTATTGATTATAATTTTATAAAAAATTTTTTTGAATTTTAACCAAATAAATGTAAAAAAATTAAATAAAATATTAAAACCGATTCCTCCTAATATAATCAAAAAAGAAATAATTAGTTGTAATGAATAATTATATCTAATATTTTTCGAATATAGATCATCATGAATAGTTGAGAATCCTCCATTACAAAAAGCAGATACAGAATGAAATATAGAAAAAAATAATGGATTTTTTAATTCTACAATATTTCTATAATCATAATTTTTAATAGAAATATATATTAATAGTGCACCTAAAAATTCTATAATTAAAGTAAATAATACTACTTTTACAGCAAAAATAAGAACATTATTTGTAGTTCTAGTATTTAGAAAATTGCTAGCAAAAATTGCTTCTTTAAATGTAAATCCACTTTGAAAAAAGTAATTTAAAAAAGATGTTATAGTTAGGATCCCTAATCCTCCTAATTCTATTAATATTAATAATATAATTTTTCCTGAATAAGTAAAATCTTTAGACGTATCTAAAACCATTAATCCTGTAACACATACAGCACTAGTAGAAGTAAATAAAGCATCTATAAATGATATTTTTTTTACTGTAGATGATGGTAACATTAATAAAATTGATCCTAAAAATGTAAGAAATATAAAACTTGTAATAAATATAAAAATAGGATTATGAATTCTTACATATATTTCTCTCATAAAATATGTTGTACGAATTAATATATGTAATATTAAACTGATGATAGAATATATTTTTATATTATAAAAATTATCATTTATATAATATAATATAATAGGAATAATAAGAATAAAAAAAGATAAAAATATACTAGATTTATAATCTTTTTCAATTTTTTTATCAAAAAAAAATATGATAAAATGTATTATGTTAATGAAAAATATTATTCCGATAATGAATTTTCTATTGAAAATTTCAATAGGATATTTATTCCATCCTAAATAAATAATGATATATAAAAATATAATTGGTAACGAAAATTCTAATAGATTTTTTAATCTAGATAAAATCATTTGGTTAAACTTAACATCTCCATTTAATATTAATAAAATTCAAAAATCAAAAATATGTAGGTGTAAATTTATTTATTTTGTGAAATTTTTTTTCACAAAACTTTATATAAGAAATATATGACATATCTAAAGCAGATAGATTAGAAAAAAAATTTTTTTCTGTTTTTAATTTTTTAATATTACAATAATGATTAAAATTTCTTATTATATATACTTTGTATTTATGATGGTATCTATATTTGATTTCATTAATAATAATATTTTCATTCTTGATAGATGGGAAAACTATTATTTTTTTAAATACATTAAATAATGCAGTATAAAAAAAATCTTTTTTTGCATATATAATTGGAATCAATAAAATATTATTTTTTTCTTTTACATTTTTTATATTTATTTTTTGAACTAAAATAGTTAAAGAATCTAAAGATAATAGTGGAATGCCCAAAGAAAAACACAAACCTTTTGCTGCAACAACCCCAATTCTTAAAGAAGAATATGACCCTGGACCACTTGAAACACAAATTGATTTTAAATCATTTATACTAATATTTGCAATTTCTATTGCATACTTGATAAATATATGTAATTTTTCCGAATGTAAATATTGTTTTGAATTTTCTTCTACAAAAACTAAATTTGTTCCGTTTTTAGAAATACTTACTGAACAATTTTTTGTAGAAGTTTCTAAATTTAATATTAAAGACATATTTTTTTTTAAAAAAAATTGCATTTAATATAATAATTTAATTATATACTTAAGATTCTTAAAAAAAGATAATTTATTAAATTGAAAAATGAATAAAAAAAAGGTAATCTGTCATATAGTATCATGGTTAAAAGAATATATTCAACAGTCTAAGTTTAAAGGTTTTATAATCGGAATATCTGGTGGAATAGATTCTGCTGTAACATCTTTTTTAGTATCCATGACTGGATACCCTACAACTTTATTAGAAATTCCAATTATAAAAAATAATCATTTTCTTCCTAAAAAACATGCTGAATTTTTAATGGAAAAATTTTCCAATGTTCATTATATTAGAAAAAATTTATATGCATTTTTTAAATCTTTTTGTAATAATTTTGAAATTGGAAATGATCATAATCATAAATTAGCATTAGCTAATGTACAATCTAGAATTCGAATGTTAACATTATATTATTATGCAAACTTACATAATTATCTTGTGGTAGGAACTGGTAATAAAGTAGAAGATTGTGGAATAGGATTTTTTACTAAATATGGAGATGGTGGAGTAGATCTTATGCCTATAGCTGATTTAAATAAAAGTGAAGTAAAAATTATTGCTAATGAATTAGATATTCTGGATGAAATTCAAAAATCTAAACCTACTGATGGATTATGGGAAGATGATCGTTCTGATGAAGAACAAATAGGAATATCTTATAAAGATTTAGAATGGGCTATGAATCTTAAAAAAGAACAAATAGATCTTTTATCAAAAAATGAAAATGAAATTTTCAAAAAATATAAAAAATTACATCTAAAAAATAAACATAAAATTATTTCTATCCCTATTTGTCGTATTCCTTCTTCTATTAAATTAAAGGATGAATAAATAATGAATTTTAAAAATTCAATTTTTATAAATTAATTTTATTTATCAATCATGATATTAAAATATGATCAAAAAAAATTAGAAAAAATTTTAAAAATAGAAAAACATTTTTTTCAAATTATGAAAATTTTAGGATTAGATATGAATAATAATAATCTCAAAAAGACCCCCAAACGTGTTGCAAAAATGTTTATAGAAGAATTATTTAGTGGTCTTTTTATTGAAAATCATCCTAATCCGTCTGTTTTTGAAAATAAATACAGATATAAACAAATGATCATTGAAAAAAATATCACAGTTTATTCTACTTGTGAACATCATTTTCTTCCTATAGTAGGAAAAGCACATGTTGGATATATTCCTAATGGAAGAGTTTTAGGATTATCTAAAATAAATAGAATTGTAGATTTTTATTCAAGAATGCCACAAGTTCAAGAACGTTTAACGATACAAATTGTTGATTATTTAAAAGAAATTTTATTAACTAAAAATGTAGCATGTATTATCGAAGCAAAACATTTATGTGTTAATTCCAGAGGAATAAAAGATACAGATAGCATTACTATAACCACTGAATTAACTGGTGATTTTCAAAAAAAATCAGAAATTAGAAATGAATTTTTTCATCAAATAAAATTTTCTTCTTCGTAAGAAGATTCATATAAAATAAGTAATATTATGATGAATAAAATCATAAATAATTTAAAAATATATAACTCTCTAACAAAGAAAAAAGAATTATTTAACCCTATTAATAATAAAAATGTAGGAATTTATGTTTGTGGTCCAACTGTGTATAATCATTTACATTTAGGAAATTATAGAACCTTTATAATCTTTGATATTATTTTCAGATATTTAAAACATATAGGATATAAAGTCCGTTACGTGAGAAATATTACTGATGTTGGTCACTTAGAAAACGATGAATATCATAATCATTCAGAAGATAAAATATCCAAAAGATCTCGTATAGAAGGAATTGAACCTATGGAAATAGTTCAAAAATATACAATTTCTTTTCATAAAGTATTAAATACTTTAAATCTTTTACCTCCTAGTATAGAACCTACCGCTACCGGACATATAATAGAACAAATAGAAATAATTAAAAAATTTATTGATAAAAAATTAGCTTATGAAAATAAAGGATCTGTTTATTTTAATCTAAAACAATATGAAAAATTATATCCTTATGGTGTAATTAGTAATAATAACGTTAATAATCTTTTTTTTAAAAAAAAAAATTTTAATCATGAAAAACTTTCTCCTCATGATTTTTGTATTTGGAAAAATGCTAGCGATAAACATATAATGAAGTGGAATTCACCATGGGGAAAAGGATTTCCTGGTTGGCATACAGAATGTATGGTGATGAGCACAAAATATTTAGGTAGTAGATTTGATATTCATGGTGGTGGAATAGATTTAAAATTTCCACATCATGAATCTGAATTAGCTCAATCTAATGGTTTTTATAATACTCAAAATAGTTTTGCTAAATATTGGATACATACTAATATGTTAACTATTAATGGAAAAAAAATGAGTAAATCTTTAGGAAACTTTATAAGTGCAAATGAAATTTTTTCTAAAACTATTTCTTCTCCCAATGTTTTTAAATTATTCATTTTACAATTTCATTATAGAAATATTCTAAATTTTTCATTAGAAAGCTTAAAAATAGCTGAAAAAGGATATTTAAAAATAAAAAAATCTATCAAAATATTAAAATATTTTATTCCAAATAATAACTTGGAAGATCCTTCATCAGAATTTAAGTTAAAAAACTGGATATATAATTGTTATCATGCTATAAATGATGATTTCAATACTCCATTATTAATATCTCATTTGTTTAAAGCTACTAATTTTATAAACTCAAGCTCTTTTTCGGAAAAAATAACAAAATATAATTTTAAATTATTAAAAAAATATATGATTTATTTTATTTTTGATATATTAGGATTTATAGAAATAAAAAAAGAATTATCCGAAGAAAATTCAAAAAATTTAGATATTTTAATCAAAAATTTAATAAAATTTCGAGAAAAAATGAGAATTCAAAAACAATGGATCATATCGGATAAAATTCGAAAAGAATTATTTAATATAGGAATTTTAATAAAAGATAAAAAATTATAATAATGATAATGCTTGATTTAAATCATTTATTAAATCTTCAACATCTTCTATTCCTACTGATAAACGTATAAGAGAATCTTGTATTCCCGATTTTTTTCTAATATTTGAAGGTGTAGATTTATGTGTCATAGTGGCAGGATGACAAATTAAACTTTTTGTTCCACCTAAACTTTCTGCTAATTTAAATAACTTAGTCGAAGTTACTATTTTTTTTGCATGTTCAACGGTATCATTAATCAAACTAAATGATATAATTCCCCCAAAATATTTTTGTTGTTTTAATGCTATCAAATGATTTTTATGATTAGATAGTCCAGGATAATATACTTTATCAATAGAATTATTTTTATTTTCATTTAAAAATGATGCTATTTTTAATGCATTTTTAGATTGTTTTTTTACTCTTAAAAATAATGTTTGGCTTCCTCTTATAGTTAACCAACAATCCATTGGAGCTAATACTCCACCAGTGGCATTTTGAATATATTTTAAATTTTCATATAATTCTTTATTTTTAACTGTGATCAATCCAGCTAAAACATCAGAATGACCAGCTAAATATTTAGTAGCACTATGAATTACTATATCTGCTCCTAACTTAATAGGATTCTGAATAACAGGAGAAGCAAAAGTATTATCTACTACAATTAGTATATTGGGATTAAATTTTTTAGATTTTTCACATATTTCTTTTATATCAGATACTTTTAAAGTAGGATTAGTTGGAGTTTCTATCCATATTAATTTAGTTTTTTTGGAAAAAAATAAATTTAATTTTTCTGAATTAGTCATATCTAAATATTTAGTATTTATCCCTAATTTTTTATACAGGTTAAATAACCGGAAAGTCCCTCCATAAATATCATCTATAGCTAATATTTCATCATCATATTTAAGTAATTTTAAAACTGCATCAATTGAGGATAATCCAGAAGAAAAAGCTAAACTATTATATCCATATTCTAATTTTGTAATTAATTTTTCTAATATTTTTCTTGTGGGGTTGTTAGTTCTTGTATAATCAAATCCTTTATGAATTCCTGGAGCTTCTTGTACATAAGTAGAAGTTTGATAAATAGGAGTGGATATTGCTCCTGTAAGTGGATCAGATAAAATACTTTGAATTATTTTTGTTTCTTCCTTCATAATAACCTTGACTTGAATAAATATATCCCATATATTTATTCTATATAATACAAATTTACTTCATTCAATACAATAACAAAACGAAAAAAAATAAAACTTTAATAAATAATTTATCTTTATTTTTAAAAATAAATAAATTTGTTATATTATTTTTTTATTTAAATAATATCTAATATCATAGAATGATTTTAAGATTAATATTGTCTATTATATCCTTTGTTTTATTATTTAATAATGATTTATTTCAGAAAAAAAAGAATAATAAAAATGATTCATTAAACATATCTAATATTATTTTTAACCATGTAAATGATTCACATGAATGGAAATTTATAAAAAAAAATAAAATTAATATTAGCATACCATTACCAATTATTATTTGGAATAATGGATTAGAATTTTTTTTATCATATGATTTAATGAATGGAAAAACTGTAAAAGGAAAAAATGGATATTATATAATGTTTCGAGAAAATATATATCAGACAAATTCTTTAGGAAAATTATACTTTGATAATAAAGGAAATACTATAAATGATAAACCATTAGATTTTTCTATTACCAAAAATACTATTTCTACTTTTATATCTTTTATTTTATTAATATTTTTTCTTACAAAAATGGGAAAAAACTATAATTATTCTCTAACAAAAGAAAATAATATTTGTAAATTATGGATATTAGTAGAATATATAATTCTCTTTATAAGAGATGAAGTCGCTATTCCCTATATAGGAAAAAATACTTATAAAAAGTATTTATCATTTTTATTATCATCATTTTTTTTTATATTAGTCAATAATTTAATGGGAATTATACCAGGATTTCCAAATGTAACAGGAAATATAAATACAACTTTAGTATTAGCAACTATAACATTTTTTATAACTATTTTAAATAGTAAAAAAAGTTTTTGGAAACATATTTTTTGGATGCCAGGTGTTCCTATAGGAATTAAAATATTATTGGCCCCCATAGAATTAATAGGAATTTTTATTCGTCCATTAACTTTATGTATTAGATTATTTGCTAATATTTTAGCTGGACATATAATTGTTTTAAGTTTTATTTGTCTTATTTTTATATTTAAAAATATTTTTATTATAGGATTTTCTGTAATTTTTGGTTTTTTTATTTCTTTGTTAGAAGTTATGGTAGCATTTTTACAATCTTTTATTTTTACAACTTTATCTGCATTGATAATAGGAAATTCTATAAAAAAATATAAAATACATTAAACAATATTAAAATATTATGAATACAGATTTAATATATTCAGGAATAGCTGCTTTAGGAGCTGGAATTGCCGTTATTGGAGCGGGATTAGGAATTGGAAAAATTGGGAGTTCTGCTATGGAAGCAATTGCTAGACAACCTGAATCTTCAGAAAAAGTACAAAATGCAATGATTATTTCTGCAGCACTTATTGAAGGTGCTGCTTTATTTGGAATAGTTACTGCATTATTAGCAGTTTTAAAATAAATAAAAAAATACATGGATTTAATTTCCCCATCTATTGGATTAATATTTTGGAATACAATAATATTCTTAATGTTAATATTATTTTTATCCAAATTCGCTTGGAATCCAATTATAAAATTTATAGAAAAAAGAGAAAACAAAATCAAAGATTCTATAAAAAAAGCTCATAAAATAGAAATTGAATTGAAAAATGTAAAAATCAAAAAGAATAAAATTTTAGAAGAAGCTCGTAAGAAAAAAGAATTAATTTTAGAAAAAGCATTAATAATTGGAGAAGAAATCCGATCCAAAGCTAAAAAAGATGGCATATTACAACAAAAAAAAATTTTAGATAATACAAAAAAAATGATTGATTTTGAACAAAAAAAATCAATTCAATTATTTAAAAATCAAATAAAAAATATATCTATTGATATAGCTGAAAAAATATTAAAAAAAGAATTGCATAATAACTTTGAACAAGAAAATTTTATAAAAGATCTAATTACTAAAGAATAAATTAATAAAATAATTATGATTTTCTACAAAAAAATAATTGAACATTATGCGATGATTCTTTTTAAAGAAAATGAAAAAAGAAAAGATTTTAAATATAAAACAATAAAAAATATATATAATCTATTATGTAAGAATTACTATTTAATGGAATTATTATATAATCCATTATTAAATAATAATATTAAAATACAAATTATAAAAGAAATATTTTTTGATATATTTTTATTTAATTTCATGAAAATTTTAATATTAAAAAATAGATTTTTTTTATTAAAAAGAATATTATTAGAATATATAAATATATATGATAAAAAAATAAAAAATATAATAAAATGTATTATAATTACCGCTGTTCCTATAAGCGAGGATTTACAAAAAATGATATCAAAAAAAATAATTCCTAATCAAGAAAAATTCCATATAATTAATCGTATAGATAATTCTATTATTGGAGGATTTATATTCATGACAGAATATAAAGAATGGAATTTTAGCATTAAAAAAAATTTGATTTTATTAAAAAAAAAATAAAATGTCGGAAATAAAATTCTCTGAAATATCATCAATATTAAAAAAACAATTATCCGATTTTAAATTTCAATCAAAATTATCTGAATACGGAATTGTAGTTCAGGTAGGAGATGGAATTATTAGAGCTTTTGGTTTAAACTTAGTTTTTTATGGAGAAATAGTAGAGTTTGAAAATCAAGAAAAAGGAATTGTGTTAAATCTTGATGAAGATCATGTAAGCATTGTATTGCTTAGTCTTTCTAAGAAAATAAAAGAAGGTGATTTTGTAAGAAGAACCAAAAAAAATTTTACTATAAAAGTAGGAGAAGGTTTGTTTGGCCGTGTAATTAATGCATTAGGTGATCCCATTGATGGAAAAGGATCAATAAAAGGAAAATTATTTGAAATGCCTGTAGAAAGAAAAGCTCCTGAAGTAATTTATAGAGAACCAGTAAAAGAACCATTGCAAACCGGAATAAAATTCATAGATTCAATGATTCCTATAGGAAAAGGACAAAGAGAATTAATTATTGGTGATCGACAAACTGGAAAAACTACTATAGCTATTGATACTATTATTAATCAAAGAAGATTTAATAAAGAAAACCCTGTTTATTGTATATATGTATCTATTGGTCAAAAAGGATCTACGATAGCAAGGATAAAAAAAATATTGGAAGAAAAAAATGCTATGTCTTATACAGTTATAGTAGCTGCCACTTCGTATGATTCAGCATCAATGCAAGTATATGCTGCTTTTTCTGGGACTTCTATTGGGGAATATTTTAGAGATACTGGACGATCGTCTTTAATTGTATATGATGATTTATCAAAACAAGCTGTTTCTTATAGAGAAATATCTTTATTATTACGTAGACCACCAGGAAGAGATGCATATCCAGGAGATATATTTTATTTGCATTCTCGTTTATTAGAACGTTCTTCTAAAATTATAAGAGATAATAATATGGCTAATAATATGAACGACATTCCAAAATCTATAAAAAAATATGTTAAAGGTGGAGGATCACTTACAGCTTTACCAATTATAGAAACCCAATTTGGAGATATATCCTCTTATATTCCTACTAATGTAATATCTATTACAGATGGACAAATTTTTTTAGAAAAAGATTTATTTAATTCAGGCATTCGGCCAGCAATTAATGAAAGTATATCCGTTTCTCGTGTTGGAGGTTCAGCTCAAATTAATTCTATGAGGAAAATATCTGGAACCTTAAAATTGGATCAAGCTCAATTTAGAGAGTTAGAATCATTTTCTAAGTTCGGATCAGAATTAGATTCTAATACTATGAATCTATTAAAAAAAGGAAAAATCAATATAGAGATTTTAAAACAACCTCCTTATAGTCCATATGAAATATCAAATCAAATCGCTATTATATATATTGGGACTCAATACATCTTAAAAGATGTACCTATTTATAAAATTTCTTTTTTTGAAAAAAAATTTTTGGATTTTTTAAATACAAAACATAAAAAGTTATTGGAATCTTTAAAAGATGGAATTTTTAATGAAAAAATATCTACAGTATTAAAAAATACTGCTAAAAAAATAATAAAAAAAGAAAATCTTAATTAAGATTAACTAATATTTAGTAGTTACATTAATGTCAAATATAAAAGAAATTAAAAAAAAAATATTTTCAATTAATTCAGTTATAAAAACAACAGAAGCAATGAAAATGATATCTATATCTAAATTGAGAAAATTTAAAGATAAATTTTATCATATTTTAGATTATATGAATTATATGGAGTGGATTTTTATAGATTTAATATCTAAAATTGAAAAAAATAATATTTTTTTTTATGATTCTAAAAAAAATTGTATTAATAAAAAATTATTTATTTTATTTACATCTAATAAAGGACTTTGTGGATCATTTAATTCTTTAATTTTTAATCAAATTAAAGAATTAAATATTGATATCAATAAAAAAAATTATTTATTTTTTTCTATAGGAAATAAAGGAAGAATTTTTTTAAAAAAAAAAAAATATTGTATTTGGAATAATAACTTTTCTTTTGAAGAAAATCCTAAACAATTTATAAAAAAATTAATTAAAGATTTCTTAAACAAAGAATTTAATTCAGTATATTTAATTCATCATATTTTCAAAAAAACTTTTAGTCAAGAAATTATTTTTAATAAAATTCTTCCTATCCCTAATAAAATTATTGATTCTAATCAAAATAAAAAACAACTAAAAATACAACCTATTTTAGAATCTACTATTAAAGATATTTTGAATTATTTTATTCCTTTATTTTTAGAAGTAAAATTCAAAAAAATTTTTATAGAATCTCTATCTTCTGAAAATACATCTCGTATGATTTCAATGCATCAAGCTACAGATAATGCATATAGTATCAAGAACAATTTAATATTACATTATAATAAAAGTAGACAAAATATTATAACCAAAGAAATACTTGAAATTATAAGCGGATTAGAATCAATAAAATAAATATGACTATAAAAAATATTCTAACAGGAATTAGAAGTACAGGAGTTCCTCATTTAGGAAATATTTTAAGTGTTATTATTCCATCTGTAAAAATTTCTACTAATAACAATCAAAAAAATTCATTATTTATATTTATAGCAGATTTGCATTCTTTAATTGAAACAGATAATATCCCATATATAAAAGAAAATGTTTATCAAATAGCTGCGGCTTGGCTCGCTTTTGGATTAAATACAGATAATTGTCTATTCTATAGACAATCTGATATTCCAGAAGTTACCGAATTAGCTTGGTATTTAGGATGTTTTTTCCCCTATAACAGACTTTTATTATCTCATTCTTTTAAAGAAAAAAAAAATAAACAAATAAATTTAGGATTATTTACTTATCCTATATTAATGGCAGCGGATATTTTACTTTATGATGCTAACATTATTCCAGTAGGAAAAGATCAAATTCAACATATTGAGATTACCAGACGGATAGCTAATTTTTTTAATAAAAAAATTAAAAAGAAAATATTTACATTACCTAATCCTCTTTTACATAAGAAAAATATGCTAGTTATAGGAACAGATGGAACAAAAATGAGTAAATCAAAAAATAATTGTATTAATATATTTTCTTCAAATGAAATTTTAAAAAAACAAGTTATGAAAATTCATACTGATAATAAATCTTTACAAGAAAAAAAAAATCCAGAAAAAGATTATATAATTTCTTTATATAAATTAATAGCACCTGTGAATAAGGTTAAAGAAATGGAAAATAAATATTTAATAGGAAAATATGGATATTTTGAAGCTAAAATGACTTTATATGATTTTATTATAAAAAAATTTTCAAAAGAAAGAGAAAAGTTTTTGTTTTATATAAATAATAAAAATTTTTTAGATAAAATTTTATTTTTAGGTGCTCAAAAAGCAAAAATTATAGCTAAAAAAAAGTTAAATTTTATAAGAAAAAATTTAAATTTTAATACTTATCAATAATGATAAGTTATCTGAATATAAAATTGGAAAAAATTTTTCTAATTTTATTTGATTAAATATTAAATAATAAAGAAAAGAAGTAAATACTTTATATATTATGAGTGATAATATCAATGAAATAAATATCGATAAAGATAAAAATCTTTCTTCTTCTGATTCTAAAAAAAAAATTTTGGAAAATAATCAAGAAAAAAAAATATTGAAGGATCAATTAGAAAAAGAAAAAGATAAATTTTTGCGTCTTTTTGCTGAATTTGAAAATTATAAAAAACGTATAAAAAAAGAAAAATTTGATATTTTTGAGGTTATTCACGAACAAATTATTATTGAGTTAATTCCAATTTTAGATGATTTTGATAGAGGATTAAAAGAATTAAAAAAATCTAAAGATAAAATTATTTTAAAAGGAATTTCATTAATACAAGAAAAATTGATAAAAATTTTAAAACAAAAAGGATTAAAGAAAATAGAAGTAAAAAAAGGAGATGAATTTAATACTGATTTTCATGAAGCAATTACACAAATCCCTGCTATTAAAGATAATTTAAAAGGTAAAATAATAGATATTGTGGAAGATGGATATCTTCTAAAAGAAAAAGTAATACGACACGCAAAAGTTATTACTGGAAAATAACAAAAATAATTTTTTATAATGAAAAAAGATTATTACGAAATACTAGGAGTATCCAGAAATGCTACACCAGAAGAAATAAAGAAATCTTATAGAAGATTAGCAATAAAATATCATCCAGATAAAAATTTACATGATAAAAAAAATGCAGAAGAAAAATTTAAAGAAGCTGCTGAAGCATATGAAGTTTTAGGAAATCCTGAAAAAAGATCTCGTTATGATAAATTTGGGCACTCTGGAGTAAGAAATAGTGCTGGTGGAAGTATGAATATGGAAGATATATTTTCAAATTTTGGAGATATTTTTTCCGATGCATTTGGAGATGGTTTTTCTAGTTTTGGATTTGGCCGATCATCTAGTCAAAAAACAATTAAAGGAAGTAATTTAAGGATTAGAGTAAAATTAACATTAGAAGAAATAGCAAATGGAATAGAAAAAAAAGTTAAAGTAAAAATATTAAAAATGGCTAAAGGAACAAGAATAAAAATTTGTTCCTCATGTAATGGGACTGGTCATATAGTACGTGTAACTAATACTATATTAGGGAGAATGCAGACTTCTTCTCAATGTAATACATGTCATGGAACTGGAAAAAGTATAGAAAATATTCCTTATGGAGCTAATAGATATGGATTAATTAAAAAAGAAGAATTAGTTAATATCAAGATACCTGCAGGATTAACAGAGGGAATTCAACTAAAAGTACCTGAAAAAGGAAATGATGCACCATTTGGTGGTGTACCGGGAGATTTAATTGTATTAATAGAAGAAATTCCTCATAAAGAATTAAAAAGAGAAGGAAATAATTTACATTATGATTTATATATTTCCTTTTCAGATGCGATATTAGGAACTATCAAAGAAGTTCCTACTATTAATGGAAAAGCTAGAATAAAAATAAATCCAGGAACACAATCAGGAAATACTCTAAGATTAAAAAATAAAGGATTACCTAATATAGAAGGATATGGAAATGGAAGTTTATTAATCCATATTAACGTATGGACTCCTAAAAAAATTAATGAAGAACAAAGAGAATTTTTTGAAAAAATGAGAAAAAACGAAAATTTTATTCCGCATCCAAAAAATTCAGAAAAATCTTTTTTTGATAGAATGAAAGAAATGTTCTCTTAATATTATCTTAAAAAAGATAATTTTAATTTATTAACAATCAAAAAATTATGAAAAAAAAAAAACGGTTGTTGTAGCATTATCCGGTGGAGTAGATTCTAGTGTTGCTGCACTAATTTTAAAAAAAAAAGGATATAATGTAATCGGACTATTTATTAATAATTGGGAAGATCCTGTTTTTAAATGTAATTGGATAAAAGATAGTATTGATGCTATGCTAATAGCTAATAAATTGAAAATTCCTTTTCAAGTGATAAAAATGAAAAAGGAATATAATAAATATGTAATCAATTATATGTTTAATGAATATAAAATTGGAAAAACCCCTAATCCTGATATATTATGTAATGAAAAAATAAAATTTAATTTTTTTTTGAAAATAGCAACTATTAAATTAAAAGCTGATTTTATAGCTACTGGACATTATGTAAAAAAAAAAGAATTAATAAAAAATAATAAAATAATATATCGTATTCTTATTGGAAAAGATTTAAATAAAGACCAATCTTATTTCTTGTGTAGACTAAGTCAATATCAATTAAAAAAATCCTTATTTCCATTAGGAAATCTAACTAAAGATGAAGTAAGAAAAATTGCTAAATCAAATAATTTTTGTAATGCTTATAAAAAAGATTCTCAAGGATTATGTTTTGTTGGAAAAATTAAACTTCCAGAGTTTCTTGAAAAAAGAATTAGTAAAAAAAAGGGAAAAGTTATTTATATAAAATCTAGTTCTTCAATTTATAAAAATAATAATATATCAAAAACTGATAATTTTTTTTCTATCAAAAAAAAGATTAAATACAAAGAAACAGATGGAAAAATTATCGGATATCATTCAGGTGCTCATCAATTTACTAAGGGACAAAGAAAAGGTATATCTATTGGAGGATACAAGAAAGCTCTTTTTGTTATTGATACTGATATAGAAAAAAATATTATCTATACCGGAATGGGACGAGAACATCCTGGTTTATATAGAAAATATTTATTTATTAAAGAAAAAGATATTCATTGGATTAGAAGTGATATATTCTTATCCTTAGAAGGAGAAAAAATGAAAGTTTTTTGTAGAATTAGATATAGACAATCTTTACAAAAAGCCACTTTATTTAAATTAAAATTAGGAATATTAATTTTTTTTGAAAAAATGCAATATGCAATATCAGAAGGACAATTTGCAGTTTGGTATCTTAATAAAGAACTAATTGGATCCGGAATAATATCTTGATTCATTTAAAGGATGATATTATATAAATTGAATTGATTTTTTTTTTATTATTTTTGCATCATATCGCATATGATATTTGATTTCGATTATAAAGTTATTTTTAAAAAATTAATTACTTTAAATCATGGAATAAAATAATGAGTTCGGTATTATTAAAATGTTAGATGGAAAAAAAGATTAATAATTTTAGTAAAAAAATAACAGAAAATTCTGATTTGCCAGCTGCACATGCAATGTTATATGCCACTGGATTAAAAGATTTAGATTTTCATAAAGCTCAAATAGGAATAGTTAGCAATTGGTATGAAGGAAATCCATGTAATATGCATCTTAATAAATTATCAGAAAAAGTTAAATTAGAATCTATATCTAATGATCTAGTTGGATTTAGAATTAATACTATTGGAATAAGTGATGGAATTACAATGGGAACAGATGGAATGAAATATTCTCTTCCTTCTAGAGAGATCATCGCAGATAGTATAGAATCGGTAATTAATTCTCATTATTATGATGGAGTAATTGCTATTCCCGGTTGTGATAAAAATATTCCTGGTGTTACCATAGCTATAATCCGGTTAAATAGACCATCAATTATTATTTATGGGGGGAGCATTTCTTCTGGAAGATATAAAAATGATAAGATAGATATTATTTCTTCTTTTGAAGCTTTAGGGAAAAAAAATACAGGTAAAATATCTAATGAAGAATACAAAAAAATAATAAAAAATTCTTGTCCTGGTCCTGGAGCATGTGGGGGAATGTATACAGCAAATACTATGGCAGCAATATTAGAAACTATGGGAATTATGTTACCATATTCATCTTCTAATCCATCAACTAGTATTGAAAAAATTGAAGAATGCAAAAAATCAGCTATATATATAAAGAAATTATTAAAAAATAATATAAAACCTAAAGATATAATAACAAAAACTTCTATAGAAAATGGAATAAAATTGGCTATATGTTTAGGTGGATCTACTAATTTAGTTTTACATATATTAGCTATTGCTAGAGCAGCTGATATAAATTTAGATCTTTCAGATATCCAAAAAATTAGTGAAAAAGTTCCTTTTATTGGAAATTTAAAACCCAGTGGGAAGTATTTGATGGAAGATATTCATTCAATTGGAGGATTACCAATTATTATTAAATATTTAATAAAAAAAAAATTATTAAATGGTGATTCTTTAACAGTGACTGGAAAAACAATCAATGAAAATTTAATAGATGTACCTGATATAAATTTTAACAATCAAAAAATTATTTTTCCTATTGAAAAACCCATTAAAAATAGTGGACACATTAGAATTTTATATGGAAATTTATCTCCAAATGGTTCTGTAGCAAAAATAACTGGAATAGAAGGTTTGATTTTTAGAGGAAAAGCTATGGTATTTAATTCTGAAAAAGAAGCAAATTATGCAATTTTAAACAATAAAATTATTCCAGGAATAGTATTAGTAATAAGATATGTAGGGCCAAGAGGAGCTCCAGGAATGCCAGAAATGTTAAAACCAACTTCATATATTATGGGAAGTGGATTAGGAAAAAATATTGCTCTTATTACAGATGGAAGATTTTCAGGAGGTACTCATGGATTTGTAGTAGGACATATTACTCCTGAAGCCCAAGTAGGTGGGATGATAGCTTTCATAAAAAATGGTGATTTTATTAAAATAGATGCTGAAAGAAACACTATAGATGTAGAATTAGAAAAATCTGAAATAGAAAAAAGAAAAAAATCTTGGCTTGCACCTTTATCAAAAATAAAAAAAGGTTATTTATATAAATATTCTAAATTAGTATCATCAGCATCTAAAGGATGCGTTACGGACGAATTTTGATTCAATTTTTGTATGTTATATATGGAAAAAAAAATATTTTCCGGTTCCGAAATAGTAATAAAAACTCTTTTAAATGAATATGTAAAATATATATTTGGATATCCTGGAGGGGCCATTATGCCAATATATGATTCCTTATATGATTATTCGGATTCAATATCACATATTTTAATGCGTCATGAACAAGGAGCTATTCATGCAGCACAAGGTTATGCTAGATCTACTGGAAAAGTCGGGGTATGTTTTACTACTTCTGGTCCTGGGGCAACTAATTTAATTACTGGACTAGCAGATGCATTGATTGATAGTACTCCAATTGTTTGTATAACAGGACAAGTTTCTTCTGATCTTTTGGGAACCGATGCTTTTCAAGAAACAAATATAATAGACATTTCACTTCCAGTAACTAAATGGAATACTCAAGTTATTTATGCAAAAGATATTTGTAAATCTATTCAAAAGGGTTTTTTCATAGCAAAAAATGGTCGTCCTGGTCCAATTTTAATTGACATAACTAAAGATGCACAACTACAAAAATCAATATTTTATTTTAAATGTATTAATAAAATTAAAAATTTTAATCCATTTCCAATTGTAGAAAATAATAAAATAAAGGAAGCTGCGTCTATTATAAATAAATCGAAAAAGCCATTAGCATTAGTTGGTCAAGGTGTAATATTAGCTAATGCAGAAAAAGAACTAAAAGAATTTCTTGAAAAAACTGGTATACCAGTAGCTTGTACATTATTAGGATTAGGATCATTATCTAGTAATCATAATTTATATGTAGGAATGTTAGGAATGCATGGGAATTATGGTCCAAATATTTTAACTAATAAATCTGATGTAATTATTGCAATAGGAATGCGATTTGACGATCGTGTAACTGGAAATATAAATAAATACGCTAAACAAGCTAAAATAATTCATCTTGATATAGATAATTCTGAAATAAATAAAAATATTTTATGTCATGTTCCAATTTTAGGAAATTGTAAAATTTCCTTAAAAAAACTTAATAAACTTGTTATAAAATCTAGTCATAAGAAATGGTTAAAAAATTTTCTTTCCTTAAAAGATAAGGAAAAAAATGTAGTAATGAAAAAAGATCTTAATCCCAAAAATAAAAAAATAACTATGGGAGAAGTTTTAAAATGGATAAATTTATATAAAAAAAAAAATGCAATTCTTGTCACAGATGTAGGACAACATCAAATGATAGCATCAAGATACTTTAATTTTAGTTGTAAAAAAAGTCAAATAACTTCTGGAGGGTTAGGAACAATGGGTTTTGCTTTACCAGCTTCAATAGGAGCAAAATTAGGAGCAAAAAATAGACAAGTTTTATGTATTGTAGGTGATGGAGGTATACAAATGACTATACAAGAAATGGGAACTATATTACAAAATAATGTATCTATAAAAATAATATTATTGAATAATAATTTTCTAGGTATGGTCCGTCAATGGCAACAACTTTTTTTTAAAAAACGTTATTCATTTACAAAATTACAAAATCCAGATTTTGTAAAAATAGCTAATGCTTATAATATAGCAGCTAAAAAAGTTTATAAAAGAGAAAATTTACAAAAATCTATAAAAACAGCATTAAGTAATGATAAAAAATCTTTTTTATTAGAAATAATAGTAGAAACAGAGGAAAATGTTTTTCCTATGATTCCATCAGGATCATCTGTTGAGGAAATACGTTTAAAATTATGATTCATAAGTTTAGATTAGTAATTATAGGAGAAAATGAAATAAGATTATTAAATAGAATACTTATTTTAATAAGTCGAAGAAATTTAAAAATTAATTATATAAATGTATCTAAAAAAAAATTTGAAAATAATATAAATGAATACTTACTAGATTTAGAATGTAAAAAAAATCAATTAATAAAACTTAATAAGTTGATTAATCAACTAATTGGAATTAGTCATACTTATTACTATAAAAAAAAAATTTCAGTATGAAAATAAAATTTGGAAACACAGAAGAAAATATTATTACTAGAGAAGAATTTTCTTTAAATAAAGCTAAAAATATATTAGAAAAAGAAACAATATCTGTATTAGGTTACGGTATTCAAGGACCTGGACAATCTTTAAATTTAAGAGATAATGGATTTAATGTAATTATCGGACAAAGAAAAAAATCTGTTTCTTGGAAAAAAGCGTTGAAAGATGGTTGGATCGAAGGAAAAAATCTATTTTCTTTGGAAGAAGCATGTAGTAAAGGAACAATATTAATGTATTTATTATCAGATGCTGGTCAAATATCATTTTGGCCAATACTTAAAAAATATCTAACAAAAAATAAATCTTTATATTTTTCTCATGGATTCGGATTAACTTTCCATAAAAAAACAAAAATATATCCTCCAAAAAATATAGATATTTTTCTAGTAGCACCTAAAGGATCAGGAACTAGTCTAAGAAGACTTTTTAAAAAAGGAAAAGGGATTAATTCTAGTTATGCTATTTATCAAGATTATAGCGGAAAAAGTTTAGAAAAAACTTTATCTATTGGTATTGGAATTGGTTCTGGATATTTATTTAAAACAAATTTTAAAAATGAAGTTTACTCTGATTTAGTAGGTGAAAGAGGAACTTTAATGGGGGCAATACAAGGAATATTTTGTGCTCAATATCAAGTTTTAAGAAAAAATGGGCATTCTCCATCAGAAGCTTTTAATGAGACGGTAGAAGAACTAACTCAAAGTCTAATGCCTTTAGTAGCAGAAAATGGAATGGATTGGATGTACTCTAATTGTTCCACTACTGCACAAAGAGGTGCTTTAGATTGGTGGAAAAAATTTAGAGATATTACATTACCATTATTTGAAGAATTATATGAAGAAGTATCTTCTGGAAATGAAGCAGAAAGAATTATTGTTTCTAATAGTGAATTAGATTATAGAAATAAATTAGAAAAGGAATTAAAAGAATTAAAAAATAGTGAATTATGGAAAGTAGGTGCAGTTATTCGTAATTTAAGACCAGATAAAAAAGATTAACTTTTTTAAAATTGATATATAAAATTATTGACAATTATTTTCCTACTTTACAAGGAATAATTAATGCGAAAAATCGTTTAAAAAATATTATTTTCAATACTCCATTACAAAAAAATAATTTTTTATCAGAAAAATACAATGCTAATGTCTTTTTAAAAAGAGAAGATTTACAGATTATACGTTCCTATAAAATTAGAGGGGCGTATAATAAAATAAAAAGTTTATCCTCTTTTCATTTAAAAAATGGAATTGTTTGTGCTAGTGCTGGAAATCATGCGCAAGGAGTAGCTTATTCTTGTAAAAAATTAAAAATTCCTGGAAAAATATATATGCCTAATACTACTCCTAAACAAAAAATAGATAGAGTAGAAAAATTTGGAAAAAAATATATAGAAATAATTCTTATAGGGGATAATTTTGATGCAGTAAACTTTGAAGCAATAAAAGATTGTAAGAAAAATAAAAAGTTATTTATTCATCCATTTGATGATACCAAGATTATTGAAGGACAAGCCACAATTGGATTAGAAATATTACAACAATCTAATGTAACAATTGATTATATTTTTATTCCTATTGGAGGAGGCGGGTTGATTTCTGGAGTTGGAAGTTATTTTAAACATTTTAGCCCTGAAACAAAAATTATTGGTGTAGAACCTACTGGAGCTCCATCAATGAGTTATTCATTAAAAAATGGAAAGGTTTTAGAATTAAACGAAATTGATAGATTTATTGATGGAGCTTCAGTAAAAAAGGTAGGGGAATTAAACTTTAAAATATGTAAAAAAATTTTATATGATATAAAAACTGTTCCAGAAGGAAAAGTATGTACTACTATTTTAGATTTATATAATTTAGAAGCTATAGTGGCAGAACCAGCTGGAGCTTTATCAATATCTGCTTTAGATTTTTATTCTAAAGAAATAAAAGGAAAAAATATAGTATGTATATTAAGTGGAGGAAATAATGATATTACCAGAACAGAAGAAATAAGGGAAAGATCTCTTTTATATGAAGAGAAAAAACATTATTTTATAGTTAAATTTCCACAAAGATCTGGATCTTTAAAAGAATTTATCAATAACGTTTTAGGACCTAAACATGATATTTCTTATTTTTCGTATTCTAAAAAAACCTCAAGAGAGGAAGGACCAGCAATAATAGGAATTGAATTAATAGATAAAAAGGAATTTCCTAAATTATTAGAAAAAATGAATAAACACAATGTTAATTTTCAATATTTAAATAAAAATCCCGATTTATTTCGCGTACTTATTTAATTATTATTTGTTTGATAAATAATTAATAATACCCACGACTGGATTTGAACCAGCACATCTTTGCAGATACCACCCCCTCAAGGTGGCGTGTCTACCAATTTCACCACGTGGGCTGAGTCAGCTAAATTTAATTTAAATATAAATAAATTTATGTATTTTATTAGAAATTTTATTTAAAATAAAATTATGAATATAGCAATTATAGGTTATGGAAAAATGGGAAAAGCTTTGGAAAGAATAGCAAAACTTAGAAATCATAATATTTCATTACGTTATGATAATACTCCTAATCCAAAATTATTAAAAAATTCAGATCTAGCAATAGAATTTAGTCAACCAAATACAGCTTTTCAAAACGTAAAAATTTGTATAGAAAATAACATTCCAGTTGTATGTGGTACTACAGGCTGGTTAGAAAAACTAAATATAGTTAAAAATATTTGTCTAAATAATAAAGGATCTTTTTTATATTCTTCTAATTTTAGTATTGGAATGAATATATTTTATATAATAAATAAAAAATTATCCAATTTGTTATATCCATATTCAAATGAATATGAGGTAATAATAAAAGAAACTCATCATACAAAAAAAATAGATAAACCTAGTGGAACTGCTATATCATTAGCCAATGATATAATAAGTAGTAAAATGAAAAAATCATGGAAGATTATAAATCATAATGATGAAAATAAAAAAGATACTAATTCTATATTCATAGAATCTAAAAGATTGGATAATGTAATAGGAGAACATAAAGTAATTTATAAATCTATCATTGAAAAAATAGTTTTAAAACATGAAGCATATAATAGAGATATATTTGCTATTGGTGCCATTATTGCTGCAGAATGGCTTTTAGATAAAAAAGGTTTTTTTTCAATGAAAGATGTTTTGGAATTATAAATTCTAATTGATGTTAGAATATATTATATATCATAGCATTTTTTTGTTAATTGAAAATATTATCCATATACTATTAACCTGTAATATATATAAAAATTTTAATATCAGTTATCAAAAGTCTTTTATCCCATTTTACAATATTGCAAATTATCTAAAAGCACATAGAAGGTCTATTTTTTATATGTTTTTATTGATTAATCCATTAACTAGTATTATTTTATATTTAATTTTGTGGATTGATCTAATTTATTCATTCCATAAAAATAAATTTTCTTTATCATTTTTAATATATTTAATATTTTTTGGATTTTTTCATATACTTTATATTAATTTTTTTCGTAAAAAAAATGATATTTTAGTTATAAAAAAAATAGATATTAAAAATAATAATTTTTTATTATCTATAATTTTTTCTTTTATTATTCAAACTTATATAATCCAACCATTTTTTATTCCTACTTCATCTATGGAAAAAACATTGTTAGTAGGAGATTTTATATTAGTTAGTAAAATCCATTATGGATTGAAATTACCTATTTTACCTGTTTTTATTCCATTTACATTTAAAAAAAATAATTTTTTAGGATTAAAGGATTATTTTCCATTTAGTTTTAATTCTATGCAATCAATAAAAAGAAACGATATAATTGCTTTTAAATTTCCTATAAATTATGAAAATTCAATAATAGATAAAAAATATAATTATATTAAAAGATGTGTAGGGATTCCAGGAGATACTATTTTTATTAAAAATGGTAATTTATTTATTAATAATAAAAAAGAGAAAAATGAATTTTTTTCAACAAAACAACAATCTTATATTATAAAAACAAATAAAATTTATCTAAATATAAAATTTTTAAAAGATAATATGGATATAAAAAAAATATATTTTTTAGGAAAAAAATATCAAAAATACTATTATCAAACCACTTTAACTAAAGAAGATGTCAAAAAAATGAAATATTTATTCAAAAATAAAATTTTTATAGAAAAGTATATAACACCTAATAATATAAAAGATAATTGTATTATACAAAATAAAGAGGAAATTATATGGAATAAAGATTTTTTTGGACCACTTCATATTCCTAAAAAAGGAGATTTAGTTGAAATTAATTCAGATAATGCGCATATGTATAAAAAAATTTTTCCTTATGAATGTAATAAAAAAAGATTAATCAATAAAGGTTTAAAGAAATTTATAAAAATAAACAATCATTATTATTTTATGATGGGAGATAATAGACATAATTCTTATGATTCTAGATATTGGGGATTGGTTTCTGATAATCAAATCATTGGACCAGCTTTGATTACATGGATGAGTGTTTCTTGGGATGAAGATAATCCTATTAATTTCCTAAAATGGAATATCCGTTGGAATAGAATAATGAAAAAAATTAACTGATTAAATTAAAAAATATTTTATTTTTTTTTGAAAAAAAAAATTTCCTATTAAATAACCGGATAATATTCCACCAATATGTGCAAAATGTGCAATACCTGGTGATAAATTAAATATAGATGATAATAAACTTATTATAATGAAAATTATAATCGCTTTTTTTATTCTAATTGGTAAAGGGAACGGTAATATAAAAATCTTCTGTTCTGGATAAAATATAGCAAAAGCTCCTAAAATTCCACTTACAGCTCCAGATGCCCCCATCATAGGAGAATAAATATAACTATATATAGTGAATCTTTTATATTCGGATAATAAAATTAATGAATAATTAATTTTTTCAAAACTAAAATTTTTAATAAAATAAAATATTAATCCAGTATTAAATATAATTTGTACAAATGCAGATAAAATTCCAGATACTATATATAACATAATTAATTTTCTAGATCCTAATAGATTTTCCATTTTTCTCCCAAACATTAATAATCCCAACATATTAAGAATTATGTGTAATAATATATTTTTAGAATGTATAAACATATGAGTAAATACTTGAAATATTTTAAATCTTTCATCTAGTGGATTGTATAAAGAAAACGTATCTTCTATTTTAGATGGATATAAAATCAATATAGATAAATAAATCAATACATTTATACTGATTAAATATTTTACAGTATATAAATTAAAATTAAATTTAATATAATAAAAATTCACTATTCAAAAATTTTTTCAAAAAAATCTTTATTAATAATAAATAAAATTTGACTTCCTGATGTATAAGTATAATTTGGATTTTCACAAAAAAAAAGTTCTTTTACTAAACTATTCATTTTTTTTTTGCATAGTTTAACTCCATATTTGATAGAAGAAAATTGAAATATAGAATTAATAAAAATTTTTTCTTTATTATTATTTTCATTATACTTACAAAAAATATTTTTAACAACTTTAATTGAAATGTATTTTGTTAATTTTTTAGGAAAAGAATATAAATATATCTTTTGATTACAATCATATAAATAAAATCCCATACTTTTTAAGTATTTTATTATATCGTAAATAATAATTTTTTCTTTTTTTTGTAGAAATTTTATTTCTATTGGATAGCTAATTTTAGCTGTTTCGATTTTTCTTTTAAAAAAAGATTCAAATAAAATATTTTTATATGCTCTATATTGATCTATTAATAAACAATTATCATTGTTAATAACAATTATATATTTATTGTTAATTTGAAAAATATTTTTGAAATTTTTTTTTTGATAAAAATTTAAAATATCATTTTCTCTATTAGATTTATTTATTGCATTTTTCAATAAATTTTCTAATTGATTTATTTCATCTTTTGACGATTTTTTTTTAATTAAAAAATTGTAATCTTTATTCTTTTCTGATACAGATAAATATTCAATATTTTTATTATATAGTTCTTCTTTTGTTACAAAATACTGATCTAATAATAGGGTTTTTATGTTTTTGTGAATTATATTTCCTATATTATTTTCTTCTTCTATTTGAACTTCTTTTTTAGCAGGATGAATATTCCAGTTAACTAATTTAGGATCAATTTCAATAAAAACAAAATAAGAAATAGTATGAAAATTTTTAAAAAATCTATTATATGCAGAAACAATTTTTTTATGCAAAAAATAATTTTTTATACTTCTTTTGTTTACAATTATTAATTGTATTCCTTTTTTATATGAAAATCTATTAGGAATATTAAAAATTACATTTATAAAAAATTTATCTTTTTTAATAAAAATAGATTTAAAATTATTTTTTTTAAAATTGAATATTTTAGTTATTCTTTCTTTTAATGAAATATTTTTATCAATAAAAAAATAGATTTTATCATTATGATAAAATCTATATTTAATATTTCTATGTGATAATATAATTTTATAAAATTCATTTACAATATTTCGAAATTCTATTTGAGAAGATCTAAGGTAAGCTCTTCTTGCGGGAAATCCATGAAATATATTTTTTACGGAGACTCTAGTCCCTTTCATCATATATAATGGAATTTCTTTATTTATTTTTCCATTTTCTATAAACAAATGAATTCCTAATGCACTATTTTTATCTTTAGTTTGTATTTCTAATTGAGAAATTAAAGATATTGCGGCTAAAGCTTCACCTCTGAATCCTTTTGTACTAATATTATAAATATCTTCAATATTTTTTATTTTTGACGTTGCATATTTTTTTATGCTAATTTTAGCATCATTAATATTCATTCCATCACCGTCATCTACTAATTGAATCAGTGTTTTTCCTGAATCTTTTATGAAAATATCAATATTTTTTGCATTCGCATCTATTGAATTCTCTAACAGTTCTCTTAAAACTGAAGAAGGTCTTTCTATTACTTCTCCTGCAGCTATTTGGTTGACTATATATTTAGATAAAATTTTTATTTTATTCATTATTCTATGATAGATCTTTTAAAAAAAGACATATATATAGCAGTCTTTGCGCATTCTATCCCCTTATTTCCATTTTTTCCTCCTGAACGATCAATAGACTGTTGTTTATTTTTATCCATTAATACACAAAATATAATCGGAATACTATATTTTATATTAACATCTTTTATTCCTTGTGATATAGATTGACATAAATACTTAAAATGATAAGTATCTCCTTTAATTAAAGACCCTATTGTAATAATAGAATCAAAATCATAAGAATTAGCTATTTCTTTAGATGAAAAAATCAATTCATAACTTCCAGGAACTTTCCAAGTTTTTATGCTTTTTTCCGAAATTCCAAATTTAATTAAAGTTTTATATGAACCATCATATAATCTATCAGTAATAAATCTATTCCATAGAGATACAATAATTGCTATTTTAAAATTAGCATTTTTTATTTTTTCTTTATCTAATTCTAACGAATAAGATACGTTTTTATATTTCATTTCGTAACTTATTTTCAGTAAATGTAATATATTTTTCTACATTATCTTTATATAAAAAAAAAGGATATTTATTTTCTATTTTTTCTAAAAAAAATTTAGATTCTTTATATTTATTTAATGATAAATATATTATAGCTATTTTGTAATAATAAAGTGGTGTAGTAATATTGCTATAAGCAGAAGCTTTAATATAATTTTCTAATGATTTTTCTTTATTATTCATTTGTGAATAAGCATCTCCTATTATTCCATATTTTATAGAAGATAAAATATCTTCTTTTGAATTAAATTTATCTAAAATGTTTATACAATTTTCATAATCTTCTAATTTATAATAACAAATTCCTGCATAAAATTTAGATATGTTACCAGAACTAGTAAAAGGATACTTATAGTATATTCCTAAAAAACCTAAGTTATTCGATTCTATTTTATCCTTGTTTAAGGCCTTATTAAACATACCCTGGTATAAATATTCTTCTGCAAGATTTAATTCTTCAATTGATTTTTTTGATAAGTCTATGAAAAATTTTTTAGAAAAAAAATAAATAAAAAATATCATTATTAATGATAAACAAAAAAATAGAATATTTTTTTTATTAGTAGTTATCACTATATTAATTTTTAAATTAAAAATCTTTTTTTTATAACTTCTATAGTTTTTATTCTTTTATCATCAATGCTTTGTATAATAAAAGAATAATTTAAGAAATTTATTTTTTGTTTATTTTTAGGATAATCTTGGTTAATTTCCATTATAAAACCTGCTAAAGTATCTGCTTTACCTTTTTTTTTTTCAAAAAAAACTTCTTCTTTTACATCCATAATACGATAAAAATTAATTAAAGATGTTTTTCCATCAAATAAATAATTATTTTTACTTAATTTTGAATAACATAAATTTTCATCATCAAATTCGTCTATAATATCTCCTATTATTTCTTCAACTACGTCTTCAAGAGTTACCAACCCACAAGTCCCCCCATATTCATCTACCACAATAGCTAAATGAATTTTTTTTTTTTGAAAATCATTTAATAAGTCATCTATTTTTTTTTTACCCGGTACAAAAAAAGGTGGATGAATTAACTTATTCCATGAAAATTTATCATTATATATAAATGGTAATAAATCTTTAGCAAATAAAATTCCTTCTATATCATCAATACTATTTTTATAAATAGGTATTCTAGAATAACTATGATAACGAACCAATTTTAAAACATCTATAAAACTAATTTTTTTATTTAAAGCAAACATATCAATTCTAGGAGTCATAATTTGATGAATTTCAGTGTTACCAAAATTTACAATTCTTTGTAAAAATTTACGTTCTTTAACATTTTTATGATTTAAAGTTATTTTTAATGCTTTAGATAATTGATCAACAGATATATTTTCTTTTTCCAATTTTTTTTCAAAAAATTCTGAAATGATAATCATTATTTTGCTAATTGGACTAAGTATTTTTTCAAGAATAATTATTGGTTTTGACATAAAAATAGAAAAACTAAAACTATTTTTATTAGCATAAATTTTAGGAATTATTTCTCCGAATAATAATAAAATAAAAGTAATAAATATAATTTCCATAATGAAATTAATGGATAAACATATTCTATGATAAATCAAAAAATATTGATTTTTAATATAATTTCTAATTATAAAAGATGTTATGATAATAATTCCAATATTAGAAAAATTATTATAAATTAATATTGTAGCTAAAATTTTTTTCTTTTTTTTGATAATTTTTCTTAGTAAAAATTTTTTTTTATTATTATCACCAATTTTTTCTTCAAGTCTGGAGAATGAAGTTTCTGAACCAGAAATTAAAGAAGAAAATAATAATAACATTAATATCAATAATATGTTTATAAACAAACATAAATCACTTTTTAAAAAAAAATTCGTAGAAGATTCTTTTCCCAATATTTATATATTTTTTTATTTAAAATTAAATTATTTTTTTATACTTGAAGAAAAATAATATAGGTTTTGGAAATGGATATTTTATTATTTCTTTTGAAGAAATAAGTATATTTTTTTTATGAAAAATACTTTCTGTATTATGTTTAAAAATTTCGCAATTGTAAATTTTTACAAAAATTATCTTATTACTAATATTGTATTTTTTTTCAAAAAAATCTCCATGAATTTTAATACTAATATCATTTATATTTATAGAAATTTTATCATTAAAATTTAAATATTTATTCGATTCTATTCCCGGAAAATCATATAGATTTTTCCAAATATTATTATCAATAGATCTTTTTTTAATGAAAAATTTTTTTTGAAAATTTATAAAAAAATAATAAAAAAATTTACATGATTTATTTTTTATCATTTTATTCATTTTCAATGGTAGTTGATAAATTTTATTATTTTTTTTAGAAAAACAATTATTGGAAACTGGACATAATGAACATTTATATTTTCTGGGAGTACATAATGTTGATCCAATATCCATTACAGCTTGATTAAAAATTCCAGGATAATTATGATCCATAATATTGATGACCAGTTTTGTAAATTTTTTGGATTTAAAAAAATATGCATTTTTATATATACCTAAATATCTAGAAAAAAATCTATATGCATTCCCATCAATAGCAGGAACGATTTCATTAAAACATATTGAAGAAACTGCTCCAGCTATATACGACCCTATTCCTTTGTATTTTATTAAATCTTCATATTTATTTGGAAAACCAATATTAACAATATTTTTTGCAAAATTTAATAAATTTCTAGCTCTAGAATAATATCCTAATCCTTCCCATTCTTTTAATACTTCTTCCTCTTTGGACTTAGCTAAATCATTAATACTAGAAAATTTGTTGATAAATTTTAAATAATATTTTAATACTTGTGAAATCTTTGTTTGTTGTAACATAAATTCTGAAACTAATATATAATAAGGATCATTAGTATTCCTCCAAGGAAGTTTTCTCCCATTTTTTTTGTACCAATTAATTATTTTTTTAGAAAAATTCATACAATATAATTTTATTTAAAAAAAATTTTTAGAAAAAAAATAGTTATCTTTAAAAGATCAAATGTATTTTATTTTTAATACCTAAATTAACTTTGTTGTTTGATATTAATGATTTAACATGACAAAAGCAGATATAATAACAGAAATAATATCAGAAACTGGATTGGATAAGGTTGATACCCAAAATATTATAGAATCTTTTATGAAGAAAATTAAACAAAGCCTCAACAAAGGTGAAAATGTTTATTTAAGAGGATTTGGATCTTTTATTGTTAAATATAGAGCGAAAAAACTAGGTCGTCATATATCTAAAAATAGATCTATTGTAATCCCTGCACATAATGTTCCTGCCTTTAAACCTTCAAAATCTTTTACTGAAATGGTAAAAAAAAATGTTCCCATAAAAAAATAATTCATAAATAGGGAAAAAAAAGGTAAAAAATATGCCAAACGGAAAAAAAAGAAAACGAAAAAAAATCGCTACTCACAAAAGAAAAAAAAGAAATAGAAAAAATAGACATAAAAAGAAAAAATAATTAATTTAATCCTACTGATATTATCAATACTGTTTTCCTTTTATTTTGTTAATTGTAAATTATATTATCATGTATAATATAATTAATGTATATGTTATTTATGTATTATATATATGTATAATATATGCATTATGCATGATAATAAATATAAAGAATTAATTTTAAACGTAGAAGAAAAAGAGATAGGGATCGCTATTTTAAAAAGAGGAATTTTATATGAAATTCATAAAGAATTATTTAATTCTAGATTTTCTTTAGGAGATATTTATTTAGGAACTGTTTATAAAATTTTACCTGCATTAAATGCTATTATTTTGGATATAGGTCATGATAAAGGGGGGTTTTTACATTACAATGATATAAATTTAGAATTTGTAAAAAATTACTGTTTAATTAATAAAAATGATGAAGATTTTGTAGATGAAGGGAATGATGAAGATTTTGTAGATGAAGGGAATGATGAAGATTTTGTAGATGAAGGGAATGATGAAGATTTTGTAGATGAAGGGAATGATGAAGATTTTGTAGATGAAGGGAATGATGAAGAAAATTATTTACTTTATAGATCTTTTTTCATAAAAAATTATAAAGAGAAAGAAATAAAAAAAATATTTAGTATTGGACAAAAGGTTTTAGTACAAATATCAAAAGAATCCGGATCCAATAAGGGGCCAAAACTTACTACAAAAATTTGTTTTATAGGAAAAAATATAATTTTTACTCCTTTTTCTAATAAAAAATATATATCTAAAAAAATAAAAAATACAAATGAAAGAAAAAGATTCATTTATTATATGAATAATTTCAATCAAACTGGATTTATTATTAGAACATCTGCAATGTTTCAAACATATATTTCATTAAATAATGAATTATTATTTTTAATAAAAAAATGGAAAAATATATTAGTCAATATTAAATTTAAAAAATATCCTTATAAAATTTTCGGAGAACTTAATAAAATTTATTCTTTATTAAGAAATAATGATTTTAAACAAATTTATTGTAATAGTAGAAAACTTTGTAAGGAAATTTATTACTATATTTCTATTATTTTTCCTTCAAAAAAAAATATAATAAAATATTATAAAGGTTGTATTCCAATATTTGAAAAATATGGAGTTGAACAACAAATACAACTATTTTTAGGAAAAATAATACCTATTGATAATGGAGGATATTTAATAATAGAACATACTGAAGCATTACATTCTATTGATATAAATAGTGGAATAATTGATAATATGGAAAAACATTTTTCCATATTAGATAAAATAGAAAATATATTCAAAATAAATTTATTAGCAATAATAGAAATTGTAAGACAAATCATATTAAGAAATATTGGAGGAATAATTATAGTAGATTTTATAGATATGCCATTTTGTTTTCAAAAAAAAAAATTATATAAATATTTAAAAAAAAAAATGGAAATTGATAAAGCAAAACATAAAGTATTTCCTCCAAATGAATTAGGATTAACTATAATAACTCGCAAAAAAATTAGATTTGAATTAAAAATAAAAAGAAATAAAAAAATTTATTACATAATATAATAGTTTATTATATTATAAGAAATATAATGGTATCTAAAAAAAAAGTGGACGTGGTGGAACTGGTATACACGTCAGAATTAGGATCTGATGCTTTTAGCATGAGGGTTCGAATCCCTTCGTCCATACTATTTTTATGATATATATCTTTTTTTAGATCCTATATATATTTGTCTAGGTCGACCTATTGGATCAATATTATTTTTTATTTCTTTCCAATGAGCTATCCATCCAGGTAGTCGCCCTAAAACAAACATAACAGTAAACATATCTTTTGGAATTCCAATAGCTTGATAAATAATTCCAGAATAAAAATCAATATTAGGATAAATTTTTTTATCGAAAAAATATGAATCTTTAAGCGCATGTTTTTCTAATTCTTTTGCCAATTCTAGAATTGGATCAGAAATATTTAATTTTAGTATTAAATATTCTGCTAAACATTTAGCTATTTTGGATCTAGGATCAAAATTTTTATAAATTCTATGTCCAAATCCCATTAATCGAAACGGATCTTTCTTATTTTTTGCTTTATTTATCCATTTTTTTACATTTCCTCCATCTTTTAAAATAATTTCTAGCATTTCTATTACTGCTTGATTAGCACCTCCATGTAACTTTCCCCATAAAGCATTAATTCCAGCAGTAATAGAAGAAAATAAATTGGAACGAACAGATGCTAATAAACGTACAGTAGTGGTAGAACAATTTTGTTCATGATCGATATGAAGAGTTAATAATTTATCTAAAGAATCTATTATTAAAGAGTTAATTGAATAAGGTCTGTCAGGAACAGAAAAAAACATTTTTAATAAATTATATGTATAATTATTATATTTTAAAGTAGGATAATCCTTAAAAAAAGGTAATCCTTTTTTTTTTCTATAAATTAAAGCAGCTAACATAGGAATTTTTGCTAATAAATGAAAATATAAATCTTCTTCTTTTTCTGAAGATGTATCATCATTTATAAATGCAAATAAAATATTTGTAAAAGAAGATAAAATTCCCATTGGGTGATATGATTCTGGAAATCTATTTAATATTCCATAAATTTCTTTATTAAGAACAATATATTTTGTAATTTTTTTTGAAAAAAATTTTAATTGTTTTTTATTAGGTAACTCACCATTTAAAATCAGATAACTTGTTTCTATAAATGAACATTTTTTAACTAATTCATCAATAGGATATCCTCTATATAAAAGTTCACCATTTTCTCCATTTATAAAACTAATAGAACTTTTAGTAAACGCTGTATTTTTTAGTCCAGGATCAAATGTAATGAATCTAGTATTTTCTCTTAATTTAGAAATATCAATAGCTTTATCAAAAGTTCCACAAACTAATGGTAATTTATGAATACATCCATCTATATCAAGATTAATAATACTACACATAATATTTTAAATATTTTTATAAATATATACAAAGATCTACAGTTAAAAAATCATTTTATCAAATGCAATAAGGGTATTGAATCCTTTTTTAGAAAAATATTTTTTCATACCTTTTCTAAAACTTATTAGTACAAAATCCCCCCCCCAAGTTCCTAAACTTTTTACCATTCCTAAATAATCGGGAAAATACAACTCTTTAATAGTAGGTAAATTTAATATTTTTGATATAATCATTTCATGCTTTAGTAATAATTCTTCAAATTTTTTTAATGTTTTACAACATAAAATTTCTAATGTTATAGAAGAAATAGAATCTATAATTTTATTATTAAGAATATTTTTTTTCGAATAAAAAAATCTTATTCCATTAATAGTATTTTTTTTTTTATTTAGATGTAGAAAAAAAAGTTTGTCTTTAAAAGGTGGATTAAATTTTATAGGAATAAAACAAGGATTTTTTTTTACAATTCTATATATTATAGGTTTTGATGTGGAAACACAAGCTATATCATATCCACTTCCCGGAAAATCATTACCTAATAAATAATAAGGATTAATTTGTGCCCATTTTGCAATATTATTAATTAAAGTTGAACTACTACCTAATCCCCAATCTCTAGAAAATTGTAAATAAGTATTTACATATATATTGAATGATTGGGATAAAAATTTTTTCTGAATAATTTTAGATTTTATTAATAAATTTCTTAAACGAATAGCTGTTTTTTTTTCTGTTTCGTGAAAAATTTTAAAAAAAGGTAATTGAAATACTCCTTCAAACCAAAGTTTATTAAAATTATCATAACTTCTCCAATGCAAAATAGAAGAAGTATTTTTTTTATTATCTTCAATAATATTCAATGATTGCCCCCTTATAGTAGGTAAAGCTAGCCCCAAAGCTCCACATAAAATTAAGTACTCTCCTGTTAATAGTAATTTTCCATGACTATAAAAATATTTTTTTTTACAATGATACATCATCACTATGTGAGTTAATACTTTATTTTTATTTATTACAATCTTTAAAAATTATTTTAGCAATTTTTTCTAAACTTTTTCCAGGACCAATTTCTATGAATTTAGAAGCACCATCAATAATCATATTTTTTATGGATTGTTTCCATTTTACCGGAGCTCCCATCTGTTTTATAATATTTTTTTTTATTTCATTAGAATCAATAATGGATTTTCCAATAAAATTTTGATAAATAGGACATACAGGTGGATTAAAATTAACTTTCATTATAATATTCTTTAATTTTTCTTCAGCTGATTTCATAATTGGAGAGTGAAAAGCTCCATAAACAGGAATACGAATTATTTTTTTAGCACCTATCTTTTTTAAGATTGAACATACTCTTTTAACAGAATTTAATTCTCCAGATATTACGGAATGATTAGGAGCAATATAATTTGATAAAACCACGATTCCTATTTCATTTTTACAAATATTTTCTATAATTTTATCTTTTAACCCAATAATTACGATCATATTTCCCTTAGTTTTTTCACAAATTTTCTGCATCAAAGATGCTCGTTGATTAACCAAATATAATCCATCTTCAAAAGAAAAAACATTAATTGCTGTTAAAGCAGAAAACTCTCCTATAGAGAGTCCAGCAACCATATCGGGGTTAAAATTTTCATATAATTTAGTTTCTATAACTGAACAAATGTATATTGATAATTGAGCATTTATAGTTTGTTTTAAAATATCATCAGTTCCATTAAACATAATGGAAGTTATTTTAAATCCTAATAATTCATCAGCTAAATGAAACATTTTTTTTGCTAAAGTACTTTTTTTATATAATTTTTCTCCCATCCCCACAAATTGACTTCCTTGACCAGGAAATAAATAAGCTTTCATATATTTTTTTTAAATTAATATCAAATATGTAAATATAGTATATGAATATAATTGATACCCATGCTCATTTATATATGAAAGAATTTCATAATGATATTGATCATGTAATTAATAAATCGATTAAACAGGGAATTAATAAATTTTTTATTCCTTGCATAAATCATTCAACTATTTATGGTATTATAAAATTGGTAGATAAATATTATGATCTATGTGAAGCCATGATTGGATTGCATCCTAATTATGTCAATTCAGATAATTTTAAGGGGGAACTGAATAAAATAAATAAATGGTTAAATAATTATCATTTTATATGTATAGGAGAAATAGGTATAGATTTATATATCAATAAAAATTTTCTATATGAACAAATATATGTTTTTGAAACTCAAATAAAATGGGCAATACACAAAAAAATTCCTATAGTTATTCATTGTAGAAAAGCATTTGACTACGTTTTTAATATTTTATCAAAAAAGGAAAATTATTATATAAAAGGAATTTTCCATTGTTTTTCTGGTACTCTTGAACAAGCAAAAAAAATAATTAAATTAGGATTTAAATTAGGAATAGGAGGGATTATTACTTTTAAAAATAATTATATAGAAAAATTTTTAAAAAAAATTGATATAAAAAATATAGTATTAGAAACTGATTCACCATATTTATCACCCCATCCTTTTCGAGGAAAAAGAAATGAACCGTCTAATATATTAATAATTTTAAAAAAATTGTCAGAAATTTATTCTCTACCAGAAAGGGTAATTGCTACTATTACTAGTAATAACGTTAAAGAATTATTTTCATAAATTAATTATACCATTTTAGATGGATCTACTAACTTTTCAAATTCATTATCAGTCAAATATCCTAAACGTATTGATTCTTCTTTTATAGTAGTATTATTGATATAAGCAGATCTTGCAATTTCTGCTGATTTTTCATATCCAATATGCGGGTTTAATGCAGTAACTAACATTAAAGAATTATATAATAATTCTTTAATTCTATTATAATTTGGTTTGATACCTTTAACACAAAGTGAAGAAAAAGAATTAATACTATCTGAAAGTAATTTAGTAGATTCTAAAAATTTAGTTATAATTAATGGTTTGCAAACGTTTAATTCATAATTTCCCGAAGATCCAGCCATTGAAATAATCAAATCATTTCCTATTATTTGTGTACAAACCATATTAATAGACTCACATTGAGTAGGATTAATTTTTCCAGGCATAATAGAAGATCCTGGTTCATTTTCTGGTAAATAAATTTCACCAATTCCAGAACGTGGACCAGATGCTGATAAACGAATATCATTGGATATTTTTATTAAAGAAACTGCTATTTGTTTAATAGATGCATGTGATTCTACTATAGCATCATGAGCAGCAATCAATTCAAATTTATTATTAGCAACTCTAAAAGGAATTCCTGTATATTTTTTAATATAATCAATTACTTGTATATCATATCCTTTAGGAGCATTTAATCCAGTTCCTACTGCAGTCCCACCTATAGATAATTCAGATAGGTAATCTAAAGTATTTTTAATAGAAATTAAACCATGTTTTATTTGTGATGCATAACCAGAAAATTCTTGTCCTAAAGTTATTGGAGTAGCATCCATAAGATGAGTTCTTCCTATTTTTACAATATTTTTAAATAAAATAGACTTATGTTTTAATAATTTTTTTAAGAATTCTATTGATGGAATAGTTTTATCTTTTAATATTTTAAATGCCGCAATGTGCATAGCGGTAGAAAATGTATCATTAGATGATTGAGACATATTAACATCATCATTAGGATGTATTAAACAATTTCCTGATCCTAATTCATACCCCATCAATACATGAGATCTATTAGATATTACTTCATTAACGTTCATATTTGTTTGAGTTCCAGATCCGGTTTGCCAAATAACTAATGGAAATTGACTATCTAATTTACCATCTATAATTTCATCACATACCATAGATATCAATTTTTGCTTCTTTTTAGATAACTTTTTTAAATTAAAATTAGTCATAGCTGCAGCTTTTTTTAGTATAGCGAAAGCATAAATAATCTCAATTGGCATTGATCCTTCTGGTCCAATTTTAAAATTTTTTCTTGATCTTTCTGTTTGAGCACCCCAATATTTATTTATTGGAACTTTAACTACACCTAGTATATCTTTTTCTACTCTATATTTAATTTTTTTATTTTTATTCATATATTCTTTTTTAATAAATTAAAATTTTGTATATTATTTTAAAATGATCATTAAGTTTATAGGATTTTTAATTTTTTTATTAATGTCCTTATCTGGATTTTGGTGTGTTATTTTTTTGTCTTTATTCAGTTTATATTGGATAATAAGTTTTTTATTATATAAAATAAATATTTTTATAAAAACAAATGATAAAAAAAATAATTAAAAATAAATATTTTTGGATGAGTTTTTTTTTTATTATATGGATTTCATTTTTTGATAAAAATTCATTAATGGCACATTATAAAATAAAAAAAACCATGGAAAAAATGGTGTATCATAAAAATTTAATACAATCACAAATGGATCATAAATAATCGATTTATTTTCTGATATAAATTAATATTACATTTAAATCAGATGGTGAAACACCACTAATTTTTGCTGCTTCTGCTAATGACATTGGTTTATGTAAAGATAATTTTTCTCTTGCTTCCAATGAAAGAGAATTAATTTTTTTATAACTAAAATTATATGGAATTTTAATTTTTTCTAATCTTAATAATTTTTTTATTAATGTCCTTATCTGGATTTTGGTGTGTTATTTTTTTGTCTTTATTCAGTTTATATTGGATAATAAGTTTTTTATTATATAAAATAAATATTTTTATAAAAACAAATGATAAAAAAAATAATTAAAAATAAATATTTTTGGATGAGTTTTTTTTTTATTATATGGATTTCATTTTTTGATAAAAATTCATTAATGGCACATTATAAAATAAAAAAAACCATGGAAAAAATGGTGTATCATAAAAATTTAATACAATCACAAATGGATCATAAATAATCGATTTATTTTCTGATATAAATTAATATTACATTTAAATCAGATGGTGAAACACCACTAATTTTTGCTGCTTCTGCTAATGACATTGGTTTATGTAAAGATAATTTTTCTCTTGCTTCCAATGAAAGAGAATTAATTTTTTTATAACTAAAATTATATGGAATTTTAATTTTTTCTAATCTTAATAATTTTTTTGCATTATCTATTTCTCTATGAATATATCCCTTGTATTTAATTTTAATCAAAGCTTGTTCTAAAATTTCATCAGAATAATCATTTTTATCGATTTCATTCATTATAAATGGAATATTTTTTACATCTTCTATACTTATTTCAGAACGTGATAAAATACTTTCTATTTTTTTATTAGAAACAATTAAAGAGGATTTTTTTTTCAATAAAAAAGGATTTATTTCGTTAGGAGTTAAATAATTTTTTTCAAAAAAAAATATACAATTTTTTACTTTTAATTTTTTATTTTCTACTATTTTAATATTTTTATTTGAAACTAATCCTATTCTGTATCCGATATGGCTTAATCTTTCATCTGCATTGTCTTGTCTTAATAACATTCTATATTCTGATCTAGAAGTAAACATTCTATATGGTTCTTTTGTTCCTTTTGTTACCAAATCATCTATTAAAACACCAATATATCCTTGATTTCTTTTAATAATAATTGGATCTTTATCAAAAACTTTTCTACATGCATTAATTCCTGAAATTAATCCTTGTGCTGCTGCTTCTTCATATCCAGTAGTTCCATTAATTTGTCCTGCAAAAAAAAGATTTTCTATTATATTACTTTCTAAAGTATTTTTTAACTGATTTGGATAAAAATAATCATATTCAATAGCATATCCGGGTTGAGTAATATTTACTTTTTCAAATCCAGAAATTTTTTTTAAAATATCATATTGTAACACTTTAGAAAAAGAAGTAGAAAAACCATTTATATACATTTCTGTAGTATTTAATCCTTCTGGTTCTATAAAAATTGGATGTCTTTTTTGATTAGGAAATCTAATAATTTTCTCTTCTATAGAAGGGCAATATCTTGGACCAATTCCTTCAATATGTTTATTAAATATAGGAGAATAAACTAAATTTTTCTTAATTAAATTATAAACTATTTCCGGTGTATATGTTATAAAACATTTCAGTTGTTTATTTAATTTTTTTTTTTTAAAAAATGAAAAATTTCCTGGATTTTTATCTCCATATTGAATAGTAAACTTATTGAAGTTTATAGACTTTCCATCTATTCTAGGAGATGTCCCAGTTTTCATTCTACCATATTTTAATCCAAAATATTTATTTAATTGTTCTGTTATACCTTTAACTTCTTTTTCTTTTATTCTTCCTCCATTAATTTTTTTATTACCAATATGTATTTTTCCATTTAAAAATGTGCCATTAGTAAGAATAACTGACTTGGATTTTATTTCTTTTCCCAAAAAAGTTTTTACCCCTAAAACTCGATTTTTTTTGATAATCAAAGACGTAACTGTATCTTGATATAAATCTAATTTTTTTATTTTTTGTAAAGTTCTTTTCCATAAAAATGAAAATAATTTTCTATCACATTGAGATCTAGGACTCCACATAGCAGGTCCTTTAGATTTATTTAACATTCTAAATTGTATGCTACTATAATCGGTAATTATTCCTGAATATCCCCCTAAAGCATCTATTTCTCTAATCATTTGTCCTTTAGCAATTCCTCCCATAGCAGGATTACATGACATTACACCTATTGTTTGTAAATTACTTGTAATTAATAAAGTATTGCTCCCAATATTTGCGGATGCTGCAGCAGCTTCTGAACCGGCATGTCCACCACCAACTACAATTACATCATATATATTTAAAAACATTATTGTTAATTAAAATAAATTTAAATAGAAATTTTCTTTTTTTCTCATAATTATTTTATCCATTATTTTTTTATCATTATATCCTAAAAAATGTAATATAGAATGTATCATTACACGTTCTAATTCAAATAGAAAAAACTGATTATACTTATAAGAATTTTCTAAAACTCGATCGATGCTTATAAAAATATCTCCCGATATATATCCTTTTAAAGATAAATCGAATGCAATAACATCTGTATAATAATTTTTATTTAAATATTTATTATTCATCAATAGCAAATAATTATCGTCACAAAAAATATAATTAATATTACCAATACATTTTTTTTCATTTTTTGTTATATAATGAATTTTTTTTTTAAAAAAAACTCATTATATAATTTAAAATTATATATTTCATAAAAAAATCGTATCATTTTTCTATTATTTTTTTAATTAAATAAAATATTATATCGAATAATTACTAATATATTATTACATTTACTATTCGTATGTTGTATATCCATACATAAATTTTAATACAATGAGATAATTTGATTATTATTTCTTAAATTTCAAAAAATTATTTTTATATTAATCTATTAATTTTAAATATATTTCATGGAATAAAAATTAAAGAAATATGTATATTTTTACTAAATAATTTATTTATTGATACTTAATAAATATATGATGGTCATACCATGTATGATAATTTTTTATACAATAATTTCCATTTTTTAAAAAAAATTAAATGAATTTAAAACTAAACCGTCCAATATGTTTTTTTGATATAGAAGCAACTGGAATAAATATAGGAAAAGATAGAATTATAGAAATATCTATTTTAAAAATATTTCCTAACGAAAAAAAAGAAGATAAAACATGGTTAGTTTATCCTGAAATGCCAATTCCACCGCAATCTACAGCTATTCATGGAATAAAAGATGAAGATGTTATAGATAAATTACCATTCAAATATGTGGCAAATTCTATTTTTAGAATGATTGAAAATACAGATTTAGCAGGATATAATTCTAATAGATTTGATATTCCAATTTTAGCAGAAGAAATGCTAAGAGCAGGAATATCATTTGATATAAAAAAACATAAAACTATAGATGTTCAAGTAATTTTTCATAAAATGGAACCTAGAACTTTATCTGCTGCTTATAAATATTATTGTAAAAAAGAACTTAAAAACGCTCATAGTTCTAAATCTGATGTTTTCGCAACTTATGAAATATTATTATCACAGATAGATAAATATAAAAATTTAAAAGATGACGTTAAAAGTCTAGAAAAATTTTCTCATCAAATAAATATAGCTGATTTAGCGGGATTCATTAAAATAGATGAAAATGGAAATGAAATTTTTAATTTTGGTAAATATAAAGGAAAAAAAGTTTACGAAATTTTTAAAAAGGATCTTAATTATTATGGATGGATTCAAAATTCTGATTTTCCTTTATATACCAAAAAAATATTTACAATAATAAAACTTAAAAAGTTGAATAAAAAAATATAAAATTTATTCTAAATCAATTCCAAAAGATAATTTTTTAAAATTTTTAGATATAAAAAAATCTAAATCTTTTCCTCTAAGCAAATTATTAGAAATTAGAGTTAAATTTAACACATTATTAATAATATCTTCTCTTTTTTCTTTAGATTTTATTTGTAAAATTCTTTTTATTAAAGGATGATTTATATTTATTATTAACTGATGCTTATTATTTTCATTAGGATTTTTTAAATCATATCCTAAAGAGTTCATTTCGTTTATCCTTCTCAAATACTCAGGTATAACTATAATAAATGGACGATCTTCTTTAGATAAGCTTTCTAATTTTACTGAAAATTCGTGATTTCCTATGGATTTATTAGAAAAAAAATTTTTAATATTAATTTTTTCATCTTCCGAAAGATTAATATTATCAGGTAATTCTATTTTTTTAACAATTAATTTATCGATATGATCGGAATCTACTCTTACAAAAATAATTTCTTTATAAAATTGTTCTAATTTTTGTATTAAATGAACTGATAATGGGCTATTTAATAATAAAACATTATAATTTCTGTTTTTGGATTCTTTAATTGAACTAAATTGCTTTTCTTTATCTGAAGAATAAAGAAAAACTATTTTTCCTTCTTCATTTAATTGGTTTTCTTTTATTTTTTTCTTAAACTCTTCTAATGTAAAAAAATCGTCATCAACCGTCATGAATAAGAAAAAATTAATAGATCTTTCAAAGAATCTCTGATCACTTATCATTCCATATTCTACTATAATTTTTATATCATTCCATTTATTTTGAAATTTTTCTCTATTATCTTTAAATAAAAAGTTAAGTTTATCTGATACTTTTCTTGTTATGTATTTAGATATATTTTTTACTGATATATCCGACTGTAAATGCGAACGTGATACATTAAGAGGAATATCTGGTGAATCTATAACTCCTATTAATAAACTTAAGAATTCTGGGACAATCCCTTGTAAATCATCTGTAATATAAACTTGATTTTGATATAAATGGATTTTTTCTCTTTGTAAATCAATTCTTTTTTCTATTTTAGGAAAAAATAAAATTCCGTTTAAACGAAATGGATGATCTATATTTAGATGTACCCAAAATAATGGATTATCTAATTGATTAGGATATAATTCTTTATGAAAGTTTAAATAATCTTTTTCATTTAAATCATTTGGATTTTTTTTCCATGCAGGAAAAGTATTATTAATTTTTTCATTTTTATTATTTTCTTTTGAAGAAAAGAAAATAGGAATTGGCATAAATTTACAATATTTTTGTAATAATTTTAAAATATAATCGTATTCTAAAAATTCTTTATTTTCATTCCTAATAAAGAGAATTATTTCTGTTCCTATATCTTTTTTTTCAATTTCTTTCATAAAGAAATCAGTAGTACCAGAACATGACCATAACATAGAAGGATTATCTTTTTGATAAGATTGTGTTAATATAATCACTTTATCTGACACCATAAAAGATGAATAAAATCCTAAACCAAAATGGCCAATTATGGATGAAGAATCATTTTTATATTTTTGAATAAATTCTTCTGCTCCAGAAAATGCTATTTGATTAATATATTTTTCTATTTCTTTTTTATTCATACCAATTCCATTATCAATAATATGAATAGATTTATTTTTTTTATCTAGTAAAATATTAATTTTAAAGTTATTATTAATATTTTCTAGATTATTTAATCTAGAAATAGTTTTCAATTTTAATATAGCATCTGTAGCATTAGAAATTAATTCACGTAAAAAAACTTCTTGATTCGAATAAAGAAATTTTTTAATAATAGGAAAAATATTCTCTGTATTAACGCTGATTTTATTCATGATATTAAAATTTTATTAAATCGTTAACAAACTTTTCATCATCAAATTCTATTAATTTATTTATTTTTTCTCCTATTCCAAGATACTGAATAGGTATTTTAAATCTATTCATTATATTTATAATAAAACCACCTTTTGCGGTGCCTTCTGTTTTTGTTAAAATAATACAAGAAACTTTAGAAAAAGATAAAAATTTTTTTGTTTGCTCTATTGCGTTTTGTCCATTATTAGCATCTAAAATTAATATTGTTTCATGAGGTGCACCTGGAATGACTTTTTTCATTACTTTATAAATTTTTGATAATTCATACATAAGATTAACACGGTTATGTAATCTACCAGCTGTATCTATTAATACAACATCTTTTTTTTTTGATTTTGCAGATTGTAAAGTATCATATGCAACTGAAGCAGGATCCGAATTAATTTGTTGTTTAACTAATGGAACTTTTGCTAAGTTAGCTAATATTTCTAATTGATCAATAGCACATTCTCTAAACGTATCCGAAGCTCCTATAATTGGATTAAACCCATTATTTTTTAAAAGAAAGGCTAATTTTCCAACAGTAGTTGTTTTTCCAACTCCATTGACTCCTACTATCATACAAACATATGGGATCTTACTTTTTTTTATCCTTTCATATAAGGAATATTTTTTTTTAATAAATATACTTAATATTTCATCTTTTAATATTTTTTTTAATTCTTGTATACTTATTTCATCTTCTTTTATTTTTTGTTCTAATTTAGAAACAATTTTTATAGTTATATCTGTTCCTATATCTGCGGATAAAAGAACTTTTTCTACATAATCAATATCACTTTTATTTATAATTTTATTTTCTTTTTTAGATTTATAAAAAAATTCTTTTATTTTATCTAAAAAAGATCCATAATTTTTAAACATAAAAAACTAATAGATATTTTATTATTAATTTGAAAAAAATTTTTTTGTTTCTTTTTCTTTTAAAAATTTTTTTTCAAAAGCATAAACACCTGATTTTTTGTTCGATTTTACCATTTTTATGGCTAAAACCATTTTATTTTTATTATTATTTATGATTTTTTTTTTATTTTCTATTTTTTTAGACATTATTTAATTTCTTTATGAATAGTATATTTTTTTAAAATTCGATTAAATTTTCTTAATTGGATTCTATTAGGATTATTTTTTTTATTTTTAGTGGTAATGTATCTAGAACATCCTGGAATACCAATTTTTTTTTGTTCGGTACATTCTAAAATAACCTGTATTCTATTTCCTTTTTTTCCCATATTTAAAACGTTTTAATGCATTTTTAATTCCTATTTTATCTATAATTCTTATTGCATAAGCACAAATTTTTAATTTAATCCATTTTTTTTCTTCTATTAAAAAATAACGTTTTTTAAATAAATTAATGTTAAAACGACGTTTTTTCTTATTATTTGCATGAGAAATTTTATTCCCTACCATAGATTTTTTACCAGTTAATTCACAAATTCTAGACATAATATTTTTTTATCTAAATTGTTATAAAAAATTCATTAATATTTATGACATTTCGTAAATATATTAAAAATATTTCATATGTCAGGGCATAGTAAATGGTCGAATATACAACATAGAAAAAACAATCAAGATCTTAAAAAATCTAAAAAATTTTCTAAAATAATCCAAGAAATAATTTCAATAGTAAAAAAATCTGGAAGAAATAGTTTTCGTTTTAAAAATATTATTTCTAATGCAAAATCATTAAATATTCCTAAAAGTACTATAGAAAAAGCTATAAAAAAATCATTACAAAAAAGAAAAAATGATTATAAAAATCTAAATTTAGAAGGAAAAATTTATGGAATTGGAATTATTATGGAATGTATAACGGATAATAATATTCGAACTACATCTAGTATAAGAACTTTTTTTAATAAAAATGGAGGAGTATTATGTAATAATGGAGAATTAATTCATTTCTTCAAAAGAATAGGAAATTTTTTTTTAGATAAAGAAAATCTATCTATTCCAATAGAAAAATTGGAATTAATGTTAATAGATTTTGGAGCAAAAGATATTATAGATAATAATAAAAATATACAAATAATTACAGATTTTGAATATTTCGGAATAATGAAACAAAATCTAGAAAAATTAAAAATATTTCATGAATATCAATTAGAAAGAATACCAATACAAAAAAAATTAATTACGAAAGAAAAAAAAAATAAAGTAATTGATTTCATAAAAAAACTTGAAAAACATGATGATATAGAAAATATTTATTATAATTTGTATATTTAATTTTTTTATATTATTGTAATGTCAAAATAATTTGAAATAAAGTAGAATGACCTATCACGTTTTTTACTATATTATTTTAAAAATAATATTAAAAAAAAATGAGGAAAGTCCGGACACCATAGAGCAGCATAGTGGGTAACACCCATCCATCGTGAGATGAGGAACAGTGCAACAGAAAGAAAGTACAGGATAAGCTGTAGTGAAATCATGTAAACTCTATGCGGTGAAATGCCATATATACCGTAAATAATTTGCTCGATTTATTACGAGGGGTAGGCAGATAGAAATTTTAGGGTAACCTAAAATCAAGATAAATGATAGGTATAAAACAGAATCCGGCTTATAATTCTACTTTATATATTTATTAATTTTATTTTATTAAATGGAGAGATGGCCGAGTGGTTTAAGGCGCACGTCTGGAAAGCGTGTTCACAAATAAAATAGTGTCAAGGGTTCGAATCCCTTTCTCTCCGTTTTTTTTTAAAAAATTAATGTTCTATATTTTTTAGTTTTTTTTCAATTAAATTAGTTCTTGCTCCTAATAGTTTATCTATATCTTTTGAAGCACCTTCTAATTTATCCTTAGCTTGATTAAGTAATATACCAAATTTTGAAAATTCTTGTTTTACAGATTCTAATACTTTCCAAACTTCAGAAGTTCTTTTTTGGATCGCAAGAGTTCTAAAACCTATTTGTAAACTGTTTAATATTGCTGCTAATGTAGAAGGACCTGTAATAACTGTTTTATATTTTATTAATAATTCCTCTAACAAACTTGAATTTTTTATTATTTCTGCATATATTCCTTCAAAAGGGAGAAAAAGAATTGCGAAATCAGTAGTATATGGAGGATCTATATATTTATCTCTAATATTTTTAGACATTTTTTTTAAAACAGATTCTAGGTTTTTTATAGCTAATTCTATATTTCTTTTATTTCCATTATTATAAGCTTTTTGTACCTTTTCATAAGTTTCTTTAGGAAATTTTACATCTATTGGTAGCCAAATATTTCCATTTCCTATACCTGGTAACTTAATAGCAAATTCTACAACATAATTAGTATTAGATTTTGTAATTACATTAGTATCATATTGTTCTGGAGATAAAATTTGTTTTAATAGCATTGATAATTGCATTTCACTAAAACTTCCACATATTTTAACGTGATTTAAAGTTCTTTTTAAAGAACTAACATCTTTTGCTAAAACTTTCATTTCTCCTAATCCTTCTTGCAAAAAAATTAATTGATTTCCAATTAATTCAAATGATTTTCCTAAATGAACATTTAAAGATTTTTGTAATTTATTTGAAATAACATCCTTTATGTTTTCTATATTTTTATCCAGAATTTTTATTAATTCTTCTTGTTTATTGTAAATAGAATCTAATTTTTTATTTTGATGTTCATTTAAATAACGAATATCATTGTTTATGTAATTTTGATGATTATTGATAGTATCAAATTTTTTTTCAATATTTTCTTTATAAGATTGAAAAACATCTATAATGTAACTTTTTTGATTTTTCGATTCCAATCGAAAAAAAAATTCTAATTTTTTGATAAAAAAAAATAAAAATAGTATGTATAAAAAAAAATAAAATATAAAATACATAAATTAAATTAGGAAGGAATAATAGCGGGAATAGGACTCGAACCTATGACCTTCGGGTTATGAGCCCGACGAGCTACCAACTGCTCCATCCCGCGATAACATCACTAATATAAGATTTTTCATTTACAAAAAAAAATTCTTATCCATTCATAGATATTAAAAATTCTTCATTATTTTTTGTTCTTATTATTCTAGATCTTAAAAATTCCATAGCTTCTACTGGATTCATATCAGCAAGATGTTTCCGTAAAATCCACATTCTCTGTAAAGTTTTTGAATCCAATAATAAATCATCTTTTCTAGTACTAGACACCACTAAATCAATAGCAGGATAAATTCTTTTATTAGCTATTTTCCTATCTAATTGAAGTTCTTTATTTCCTGTTCCTTTAAATTCTTCAAATATAACTTCATCCATTTTAGAGCCTGTATCAATCATTGCTGTAGCAATTATTGATAAAGACCCCCCGTTTTCTATGTTCCTAGCTGCACCAAAAAATCTTTTTGGTCTATGTAATGCATTAGCATCAACTCCACCTGACAAAACTTTTCCTGATGCTGGTGCTACTGTATTATATGCACGTGCTAATCGTGTAATAGAATCTAATAAAATTACTACATCATGAGAACATTCTACCATTCTTTTAGCTTTTTGTAAAACAATATTTGCTACTCTTACATGTCTATCTGCAGGTTCATCAAACGTAGATGCTATAACTTCACCATTAACATTTCTTTGCATATCCGTAACTTCTTCTGGTCGTTCATCTATTAATAAAATAATTAAATATACTTCTGGATGATTGGCAGAAATAGCATTTGCTATTTCTTTTAATAAAGTAGTTTTACCGGTTTTTGGAGGAGCAACAATCATTCCTCTTTGTCCTTTACCTATAGGTGTAAAAAGATCTACTATTCTAGTAGAAATAGTAGAATTTTTTTCAGCTAATTTCAATTTTTCATTAGGAAATAATGGAGTTAAATGTTCAAATGATTTTCTTCTTCTTATAAAATTAGGAGATCTTCCATTAATTTTAATAATCTTAATTAAAGGAAAATATTTTTCTCCTTCTTTAGGACTACGGACTTCACCTTTTATTGTATCTCCCGTTTTCATTCCAAAAAGTCTGATTTGTGATTGTGAAACATAAATATCATCAGGAGATGATAAATAATTAAAATAAGATGATCTTAGAAATCCATAATTTTCTGGCATTGTTTCCAAGACGCCTTCATTAATAATAAATCCATCTAGTTTAGATTTAAAATTATTATTTTTATTTACAATATTTTTATTTTTTTTAATAGGAACTTTTACCTCTTTTAGATTTTCAATTACGGAATTATTTCTATATATTTGGTTATCTGATTTTTCTACCTTTTTCCTAGTAGAAAAATTATGAATTTTCTTTTTAAATCTTGAAGAAGGTTCTTTTAAAAATTTAGAATTATTTCGATATTTATTTTTTTTTTCTAAAAAATAATTTATTGATTCAGAATTTTCTTTAGATTTGAATGTTTTTTTTGTATTGGTAATATTTTCTTTTTTTAAAGAATTTATATTATGTTTATTTTTTTTGTTAAAAATAGAAATAATTTTTTCTAAAAGTTCGTTTTTACGTAATTGAGTGCATTTTTTTAATCCAGAAGATTTAGCAATCTCCTGTAATTCAAAAAGTTTTTTACTTTTTAATTCAGTTATATCATACATAAAATAATTGGATTAGATTTATAATAATTTGGAAATGATAAATACAATTATACAAAAAATTAGATTGAACTTGAATAAAATATCAAAAATTAACTAGTTATGTTATATAGAATACAAACATTATATTTGTTGATTTCTTTTTTTATTTATTCTATCTCTTTAAACTTATTAATTAATCAAAACAATATAAAATATTATATAATATTTAAAAATATATCTACTATTTTTATAATAATATGTACTATATTATCTATAGTTAGTATTTTTTTATTTAAGTATAGAAAAATTCAGATAATTATTAATAAATTAAATATAATTTTAAACATTATTAATTTTTTTTTATTCTTATTATTTTTAGATAATATTTCGTACAATAATTTTTTCTTTTCAGCAAAAATGGAATTTTTTTTTATGTTACTTTCATTAAGTTGTAATATTCTTTTATATATAGCGAATATAGCAATAACAAGAGATATTGAAATAGTTGATTCAATCAATAGAATACGATAATGTAATGAAAAAATATGAATCGATTGTAATAGAATTAGAATCTTATAAAGAAGAACTATTATATCTATCGAAACATATAATAAAACCAAATATTTTATCGGATCACAAAAAATATAAATTATTATTAAATAGATATAATAAATTAGATAAAATTGTTTTTTTTTATAATGAATATAAAAAAAAATTAATCTCATTAAAAGAAGCTATTTATATGTTGGAACACGATCCAGATGAAGAAATGAAAATATTAGCTTTTCAAGAAAAAATAAAAATTCAAAACGAATTACATCTTCTTAAAAAGAAAATTGATAATATCATTAATTATAAATCTGAAAAAAAATATGGAAAAAAAGAAGATTATAGAGATGTTATCTTAGAAATACGATCTGGAACAGGTGGTGATGAAGCTTGTCTTTTTGTAGAAGATATATTAAGAATGTATATCATGTATTTCAAAAAATTAAAATGGAAATATAATATTATTAATTTTCAAAAAGGTAGTAAAGGATATAAAGAAATAGTGTTAGACATACATGGAGAAAAGAAAGATAAGATATATGGAAATTTAAAATTTGAATCTGGAGTACATAGAGTACAAAGAATACCAAAAACTGAATCTCAGGGTAGACTACATACATCTGCTATTACGGTAGCTGTACTTCCAAAAGTAGAAAGTGTAGAAGTTAACCTACATATATCTGATATAAAAAAAGAAACTTTTCGTTCAAGTGGAGCTGGAGGGCAACATGTAAATAAAACTGAATCTGCGGTAAGATTAACTCACTTACCTACCAAAATTACAGTAGAATGTCAAGAAGAACGTTCCCAACATAAAAATTTTGAAAAGGCAATGATAGTTTTAAAATCAAAAATTTATAAAAATAAAATGGATAAAATGATAAAAGAAAGATCTATAAAAAGAAAATCATTAATTTCTACAGGGGATAGATCAGTAAAAATAAGAACCTATAACTATCCTAATAATAGAGTAACGGATCATAGAATAAATAAATCTATCCATAATCTATTTGATTTTATGAATGGAAATATACAGAACATGATTGACTCATTAAAATTAATTGAAAATAATTAGAAAATATTATTTTTAATAAAATTTGTATTATAATCTCCTTTTTGGAAATCATTATTTTTTATCAATTTTTTTTGAAACGGAATAGTAGTATGAATTCCTTCAATAACAAATTCTTCTAAAGATCTGGACATTTTACAAATGGCCTTTTCTCTACTAATTTCTGTGGTTATAAGTTTAGCTATCATAGAATCATAATAATGTGGAACATTATATCCAGAATAAATATGAGTATCCACTCTAACCCCTTTTCCCCCAGGAATATGAACTTGAGTAATTTTTCCAGGAGAAGAAAGAAAGTTTTTATTCGATTCTTCTGCATTTATTCTACATTCTATTGAATACATTTTTGGATAGAAATTTTTTTTAGTAATTTTTTCTCCATATGCTATAGATATTTGTTGTTGAATTAAATCAATCCCAGTTATTTCTTCTGTTATAGGATGTTCCACTTGAATCCTAGGATTCATTTCCATAAAATAAAAATTTTTATTTTTGTCTACTAAAAATTCTATAGTCCCAACACCTTCATAATGAATAAATTCTGCAGCTTTTTTAGCTTGTTTACAAATCTTTTTTCTAAGATATGATGTTAAAAATGGAGAAGGTGATTCTTCTAAAATTTTTTGATTTTTCCTTTGAATAGAACAATCTCTTTCAGATAAATGACAAATATTTCCATAAGAATCTCCCATAATTTGAATTTCAATATGTCTAGGATTTAGAATTAATTTTTCTATATATATATCCTGTTTTCCAAAACAAGATAAAGATTCTTTTCTAGCTTCTTCCCAAGAATTTTTTAAAAATTTTTTTTCAAATACTGATCTTATCCCCTTCCCTCCTCCACCAAAAACAGATTTTATTATAATAGGAAATCCTATTTTTTCCGAAATTTTTTCTACTTCTTTATAAGAAGATCCAACTAAACATTTGAATCCGGGAATACAGTTTATTCCAGCTTTAACCATAGTTTTTTTAGCAGTAATTTTATTTCCCATTTGAATCATATGATTTGGATTTGCTCCTATAAATTTTATTCCATGTTTATTACACATAGATGAAAAATATGCGTTTTCAGAAAGAAATCCGTATCCTGGATGGATAGCATCAGCGTTAGTAATTTCTGCAGCAGATATTATATTAGGTATATTTAAATAAGATTTATCTGGATCAGGTGGACCAATACAGACTGCTTCATCAGCAAAATATACATGAAGACTATATTTATCTGCAGTAGAATAAATAGCTACGGTTTTTATTCCCATTTCTTTTGCCGTTCGTATTACTCGTAGAGCAATTTCTCCTCGATTAGCTATTAATAATTTTTTTAACATAAAAAAATAATTTTAATGATTAGATTCTACAATGAATAAAGGTTGATCATAATCAACTGGGGTTGAATCTTCCACCAAAATTTTTATTAATTTTCCATTTACTTCTGATTCAATATCATTAAATATCTTCATTGCTTCTATCACACATATCTTCATTCCAACTTTAATTATATCACCTATTTTTACAAAAGGATCTTTGTTCGGATTAGGTCTTCTATAAAAAGTGCCTATCATCGGTGATTTTATTGTTATGTATTGATTTTTTTTATGAATTATATCATTAGATATATCAGATTTAGAATAATATCTATTATTAGAAGAACAAAAAAATTTATCAAATTCTTCATCTTTAGTTATTTTTGTTTTATTTCTAATATAAATACTTGTACTTTCTATCTGAATTTTTATCTCCGCTATATTAGATTTAGAAATTAATTTAATAAGGGATTTAATTGTATTTATATCCATATATATAGAAAAATCAATCTTTTTTATTTTTTTTATAATATACTATTTTACCTCTGTAATAAAGTTTATTATCATACCAATAAGCATAATGATATAAATGATTTTTTTTGGTTAAAATACAATTTTTTAATTGTGGTTTTTTCAATTTTATATGACTTCTTCTATTATTCCTTCTAGATTTAGATTGTCTTCTTTTTGGATGTGCCATTATAAATATAATTTAATTAGCTAGCTAATTTAATAAATAATATTTTCTATATTCTTATAATAAATTATTGATTTTTATTTTATTTTAATGAAACTTAGAATATGATTAATAACAATCGGAAAGAAAATTATTCAAAATGGTATAATGAAATAATTTCTAAATCAGGTTTAGCTGAATTCTCTGGAATACGAGGTTTTATGATCATAAAACCATATGGTTATTCTATTTGGGAAATTATAAAAGATAAATTAGATAAAATGCTTAAAGATACTGGGCATCAGAATGTTTATTTTCCTATTTTAATATCTAAGTCATTATTTTCAAAAGAAAAAAAACATGTTAATTTTTTTTCTGATGGATGTGCTGTAGTTACTCATTCTAGAATTACCAAAAATGATCAAAAAAAGTTAATTGTTGATCCCAAATCAAAATTACAAGAAGAATTAATAATACGTCCAACTTCTGAAAGTATTATATGGAAAACATATAAAAGATGGATACAGTCTTATAGAGATTTACCAATTCTTTTAAATCAATGGGGAAATGCCGTAAGATGGGAAATGCGTACTAGATTATTTCTTAGAACTTCTGAATTCTTATGGCAAGAAGGACATACAGCTCATGCTTCTAAAAAAGAAGCTATAGAAGAAGCGGAAAAAATATTGAATATTTATACTAATTTTTCAGAAAAAATTATGGCAATTCCAGTATTAAAAGGAATTAAACCATATACGGATAAATTTCATGGATCTGATAAAACTTATTGTATAGAAGCGCTTATGCAAGATGGAAAAGCATTACAAATTGGGACTACTCATTTTTTAGGTCAAAATTTTTCAAAAGCTTTTGATGTCAAATTTACTAATTTAAATGGAAATAAAGAATATGTTTGGGCTACATCTTGGGGAGTATCCACTAGACTTCTAGGAGCAATAATTATGTCACATTCAGATGATAAAGGTTTAATAATCCCACCTAAAATTGCTCCAATACAAATTGTTATAATCCCGATTTTTCACGAAGAAAAAAACTATTTAATTCATGAAATGGTTGACAAAATATTTAATATTTTGAAAAATAATAAAGTACGAATAAAATATGATGATAAAAAAATATTCACTCCAGGATGGAAATTTAATGAATATGAAATAAAAGGCATACCGATAAGAATAAATATTGGAATAAATGAAGTAAAAAATCAAAGAATAGAAGTTTTTAGAAGAGATACATGTGAAAAAAAATACTTTGATTTAAATGAAATCAATATGATTCCAAAATTGCTTGATGATATACAAAAAAATCTATATAAAAAAGCTTTAAATAGAACTAAAAAATTAATGATTAGAGTAGATAATTATCACGATTTTAAAAATTGTATAAATAGTAGTACAGGAGGATTTATATTAGCTCATTGGGATGGAAAAGAAAATACATTAAAAAAAATTCAAGAAGAAACAGAAGCTAGCATAAGATGTATTCCTTTTAATCATTATGAAAAAGAAGAAGGAAAATGTATTTATTCAGGTAATCATTCTTTTCAGAGAGTAATATTTGCTAAATCTTATTGATAAAAAATTTTAATTTTTATTTAAATTTCCTATAAAATTATTTATAGAATAATATTTTTTTTTTTTTAAAAAAAGTATTAATTCATTTTTTAATCTATCAAATACAGAAATTCCTTCTTTAATAAATTGTGTCCCTACTTGTACGGCCGAGGCTCCGCATAGTATGTGATCAAAAATGTCAATTCCTGAAGAAATTCCACCACATCCTATTATTGAAATATCTTTTCTTAGAAAAGAACTAAATTTAAAAATATTAGCTAGTGCAAATGATTTTATTATAGTCCCACCTATTCCTCCAAATCCTTTATTCGGATAAATAACAGTAGATTCTTTTATGGAATTTATAAATAAACCATTAGGTAAACTATTAATACAAGTAATGAAAGAAATAGGAAATTTATTTATAATAAACGCCATATTTCTAATATCATTATCGTTAAAATAAGGTGGCAGTTTTATTCCTATATGTTTTTTATTATTTAATCTAAATACATTTTTAAGAAAATTATATACAGTGTCAAATTCATATCCTAATATTTCTTTTTTTTTTAAAATATTTGGACAAGATAAATTTATTTCTATAGCATTTATCTTAGTAGATGAATTTGCTTTTTGAATTAATAAATAATTTTCTTCCAATGATAATCCTGATATAGATAAAAATATAGGTTTATTAGTGGTTATCCCATCTAAAAAATTTATATAAAAATCAATTCCAAGGTTAGGTAATCCCATAGAATTAATACTACCAATATCCCATTCAAAATATCTTGGTTTTATATTTCCTTTTCTTGGTTTATCTGTACAACTTTTTGTAACTATTGCTCCAGAAGAACTTTTTAATAAATTAGATAATTCTTTTTCTGTACTACATAAAGCCCCCGAAGCATTCATAATACATGAATATAATCTTATTCCATTTATATTAGTAGTAATATCTATTTTTTTCATAATGAGTAATTATCACCTATAAAAATATTTTAACTTTACTGAAATATATTTTTTCATGGGGAAAAAAAAAAAATTTTTTTTAAAAATTTATCAATTAGGAATTATAAAATTTGGAAATTTTGTATTGAAAAGTGGAGTAAAATCACCAATATATATAGATTTTAGACCAATAGCATCTAAACCAGATTTATTAATAAAACTTTCAGATTTACTGATAGAAGAAGTTTCGTATTATAATTTTGAATTAATTTGTGGGGTACCGTATGCAGCTTTACCTATAGCTACTGCTATTTCTTTAAGAACAAATATTCCTTTAATTATAAAAAGAAAAGAAAATAAAGGGTATGGGACAAAACGAATGATTGAAGGAATTTATAAAAAAGGACAAAATTGTCTTCTTATAGAAGATGTTATTACAAGTGGAGATAGTTTGTTAAATACGATAATAGATCTTGAAAAAGAAGGAATAATCATAAAAAATATAATCTCTATTCTTGATAGAGAACAGGGTGGAATAGATTCCATAAAACAAAAAGGATACAATATTCAATCCTTATTTCATATAGGAGAAGTTTTTAATATGTTAGAAAAAAAACATTTTTTAAGTAAAAAAAAGATACATATGATCCAATTTTTTTTTTCCAACCAAAAAAAAATATATAGAAGAATTTCTTATGAAGAAAAACGAAAAAAAATTTCCCATCCTATGGGAAAAAAACTTATAGATATAACATTAAAAAAAAAAACTAATTTAATTATTTCTGCAGATTTAATTGATTCTGAAAAAATATTAAAATTAGTTCATTCAATTGGAGATATAATTTGTGGAGTAAAGTTACATGTAGATATTATTAATGATTTTTCATTATCATTTATAAATTCTCTTAAAAATTTATCTACAGAAAAGAAATTTCTATTATTTGAAGATAGAAAATTATGTGATATTAATTCTACTAATTATCTTCAACTTCATTACGGAATACATAAAATTTTATCATGGGCAGATTTTATAACAGTTCATGTAATTGCAGGAAATTCTAGTATAAATAATTTAGATATACCAGCTAATATTGGTTTAATAACTATATCAGAAATGTCTTCCATTGGACAACTTTTGGATGATAATTATATAAGAAATGCATTGAATATCTCTATAAATAATCCAAAAGTTATTGGGACAGTAGCACAAAGAAAAGTAGATGATCGATTATTATTGTTTACTCCAGGAATAAATTTTTCTAGATCTAGAAAAAATTATATTCATCCTAATTTAGCATTTAGCAAAAATGGAAGTGATTTTATTATTGTTGGAAGAGGTATTTATCAATCTAATAATCCATATAAAATTGCAGAAAAATATAGAAATGTTGCTTGGAAAGCATATGAAAATGAGCTTTAGTATATTTTTTTTTAAAATAAAATCAAATTAAAAATTGATTATAAATATTTTTAATTTATATTCATTGTATATAGATTTTTTTAATTTGTTAAATATATGAAATGGATTCATTCACTAATGAGTTGTTTTATGATACTTTTTAGTATCATAGACATATTAGGAAATGCCCCAATTATTATGGGGTTTAAATCAAAAGGAAACATTATAGATACTAAAAAAGTTATTATTACTTCTCTTATTATATTTTTATCTTTCCTATTTTTAGGACAGCCAATATTACAAATTATAGGAGTAGATATAAACTCTTTTTCTGTTGCCGGATCTATTGTATTATTTATAATTGGATTAGAAATGATATTAGGAGTAGATTTCCACAAGACATCAGAACATTCACAAACTTCTATAGTCCCTATAGCTTTTCCATTGATTGCCGGACCAGGTTCACTAACCACTTTAGTATCATTAAGAACCACTTATAACATAACCATAATTATTGCTTCTTTATTAATTAATATGATAGTAGTTTATTTAGTCATTGATAAATGTGATTTAATTGCTGAAAAAATTGGAAATAGTGGATTAGATATTTTGAAAAAAATATTTGGAATTGTTTTATTAGCTTTTGCTGTTAAAATATTTGGAGCAAATGCTGGAAAATTAATTCAATAAATTTTTTATTTCTTTAAATATTTTTTTTACGGAATTATTGATATTTTCGTACTTAGGAAGTATAGAAGATTTATAGTAAAATATTATATAAATTCTATTTTTAGATGAAACTAGATATTTTTTATTCTCTAAAAAAGAAGATCGCATTAACCTTTTTATCCTATTCCTATGAACTGATTTTTTAAAAATTTTTTTTTTACTAAAAAGCCTATTAATTTAACAGATGAATTTTCTTTACATTTTATTTTTTTTATTTCAAAAAATAAAATAATTGGATAATTAAAAAAAAATTTTCCATTTTTTAAAATTCTTGAAAAGATATTTTTTTTATTCAATTTATTCATATTTTTTTATAAATTCTTCTAATTTATTTACCATTTTATTGGGACCACAAATAAATGGAGTCCTTTGATGTAAGGAGGCAGGTTGTATATCCAAAATTCTTTTATATCCATTAGAAGCTTTACCACCTGCTTGTTCTGTTAAAAAAGCAATAGGATTACATTCATAAAGTAATCTTAATTTTCCATTTGGAAATAATGAAGTTTTAGGATACATATATATTCCACCATGAATGATATTTCTATGAAAATCTCCTACTAAAGATCCAATATATCTTGCAGTATAAGGTCTATTTTCATATTCTTCTTGACAATATCTAATAAATTTTTTTATTCCATTGGAGAATTTAACATAATTTCCATCATTAATAGAATAAATTTTTTCTTTTTCCGGAAATGAAATATTAGGATGAGATAAATAAAACGTTCCTATTGAAGGATCTAATGTAAATCCATGTACACCATTTCCAGTAGTATATACTAACATAGTAGAAGTTCCATAAATAATATATCCTGCAATAATTTGTTGATTACCTTTTTGTAAAAAATCATTAATTGTTAATTTACATTTATTTGTATATTTCATTTTATATACAGAAAATATAGTTCCGATAGATACATTAACATCAATATTTGATGATCCATCAAGTGGATCGATTAAAACAATATACTGATCTTCTATTGGATTATTTATCTTTTTGTCTATTATTATAAAATCTCTACTTTCCTCAGAAGCAATTCCACAAACTACCTCTCTACTTTTAAAAGAATCAATAAATGTTTTATGAGAAAAAAAATCCAATTTTTGTTGATTTTCTCCCTGTATATTTTTTTTACCTGAACTACCGATATTTTTAGTTAATCCAGCTTTATTGACTTCTTTATGAACGGCTTTAGCAGCCAATTTTATTGAGCTAAAAAATCTTAATAAAGATTCTTTAGAATGAGAATAACCATCTTTATTCTCTATAATAAATTCTCCTAACGTATACATAGGGAATAAAAAATTGAATATAAATATCAAACTTTTTTTTGAAAAAAATTGACTTAACAGTCAACTTTTTATTATTCTAATTAATCATTAACGATTAATTAAAATTATAAATATCCAATTAATATTATTATGAAAAAATATAATTTTTTTTCATAAATATTTTTTGAATTTTATTATGCATATTATAATATCTATTCCTTTACTTTTTTTATAAAAATAAAAACATTATAATTATAATAATATATAATTATCAATTTTTTGTATTAGGATAATATAAACAAATAAAAGATTAAGTATATTTAGAAAATAGTATTTTTTACTGAAGTTAATTGAATTGAATATAATTATAAACTTTATAAAAAGTGATATTTTTTTTAATTATAATTTTAAAAACTTATTCGACTATAACTATAAAAAAATATAATATTTTAATTTAATTAAATATCAACTATAAAAATTTTATATAGAAAAATAAAGAATTATCCATGAATAAAATAATTAATATTTATACAGACGGATCTTCAAAAGGCAATCCAGGCCCGGGAGGATATAGCGTTTTTATTGAAAAATTTTTTGGCTATTCTTATTATAGAAACATAATATATGAAGGATTTCGTTGTACTACAAATAATAGAATGGAATTACTTGCGGTAATAACTGGATTAAAAAATATTCGTACAAAAAAAAATACTATCATAGTATTTACTGATTCTAAATATATCATTAATGCGGTTAATAATAAATGGATTTATGAATGGGAAAAAAATAATTTTTATAAAAAAAAAAATATAGATCTATGGAAACTTTTTCTAAAATTTTTTACTACTAAATTGGTATTTTTTCATTGGATAAAATCACATAATAATCATTATATAAATGAATTTTGTGATAAATTATCTACAATGACTTATAAAAATAATCAATTAAAAATTGATTATAATTATGAAAAATTAATGAATAAAAAATAATTTTTGTCTAATAATTTCATAAGTTATTATAGACATTGCGCTATTTACATTTAATGAATCAATGTCACCAAACATTGGAATTTTTATTATCTTATATGCATTATTCATCCAAATATTGGATACTCCTTTATTTTCAGAACCAAAAACAATAGAAAAATCATAAATAGATGAGAAATCTACATTATATAAATTTTCTGAATTTTCCTGTAATCCAGAAACTATAATTTTTATATTATTTTTTTTTAACCAATGAATAACAAAATCTATTTTTTCTATTATAATTTTGTTTGTAAAAACGCTTCCTAAACTATTTCTAATAACATTAGAATTAAAAATATAAGTTTTCATATTACATAATATTATCATTTTAACTCCTATCGAATTGGCAATTCTTAACATTGCACCTAAATTACCGGGTTTTTCTATTCCATCTAATATAATAATCAAATTATAAAGATTTTTATTGTTATTAAAATTTATCGTTTTTAAACGATGTAATTGTTTCTCTTTAAACAAAACTATAATTCCATCAGAATTTTTTCTATATACTAGTTTTTCAAAAATGTTTCTACTTATAGAAAATAAAATATTTTCATATGTTTTGATTAAATTAAATTTTAAAAAAATTTTTTCATATATAAATATTTTTATAGGAGTAAACCCTCCTTTTATAGCCATTTTAAACTCTCTTAATCCTTCTACAAGAAATAATTTTTTTTTTTACAAATTTTTTTTAAATTTTTAATATTTAAATTATTAATACTATATATTTTTTTCATATTTTTTTATTTTAATTAATTTTATGAAAAATTATTTTAATAATATAAATAAAGAAAATGATTTAACTTACATGAAAATTGCGATCGAAGAATCAAAACATTCTAAATGTAAAAAAAAAAAGTAGGCGCAGTTATAGTTAATAATAGAAAAATAATATCTAATGGTTATAATATAAACCCAATTAAAAATGATTGTGAATGTGAAGATGAAAAAGGAAAAACTAAATGGTATGTAATACATGCAGAAGCTAATGCAATATTAAAATTATCATACTCTTATTCTTTATCATCTAAAGAATCATCTATATATGTTACACATTCTCCATGTAAAGAATGTAGTAAATTGATCTATTTATCCAAGATAAAAAAAGTTGTTTTTTTACACAAAAAAAACAACAATGGATTAATTTTTTTAAAAAAATTGAAAATAATAGTATATCAAATACATTTATAACCCAAGTGGCGAAAATAGGTATACGCGTTGGATTCAAAATCCAATGATTTTATATCATGCGGGTTCGATTCCCGCCTTGGGTATTATTTAAAATAAAAAATATCTTTGAGATAGTGGTATAAATTTAGATGGATTAGATTCAATTTTATCCCCATTAATATATACAGTATAATTTTTAGGATCTACTTCTATAGATGGTAAATTACTATTTAATATCATTTCTTTCTTAGAAAGATTGCGACATTTTTTTATTATTTTTATTTGCTTTTTAACATTATTTTTTTCAAAAAAATTGTTATTGATAGAAGATGATGATACAAAAATACTGCTTAATTTTGGATCAAAATAACCAAACATTTTTCTATACATAAATGGTTGAGGTGTAGGAATAGTAGCATTTGGATCTCCTACACATGCATATACTATCATTCCACCTTTTATAACTAATTCAGGTTTTACTCCAAAAAAAGATGGTTTCCATAAAACAAGATCTGCCATTTTTCCAATATGAATGGATCCTACATATTCTGAAATACCATGAGTAATAGAAGGATTTATAGTATATTTAGATATATATCTTTTTACTCTAAAATTGTCATTATTGCATTTAGATCCTATTTCTTTTTTCATTTTATCAGCTGTTTGCCAAGTACGTCTTACTACTTCCCCTATTCTTCCCATTGCTTGAGAATCAGAACTTATCATGCTAATTGCACCAATATCATGCAAAAAGCCTTCTGCACTAATAGTTTCACTTCTTATTCTAGATTTAGCAAAAGCTATATCTTCTGGTAAATTTGAATCTAAATGATGACATATCATTAACATATCTAAATGTTCATCAATTGTATTATAAGTATATGGAATAGTAGGACTAGTAGAAGAAGGTAAAACATTAGGATAAGATATAACTTTTAATAAATCTGGTGAATGTCCACCCCCTGCTCCTTCTGTATGATAAGTATGAATAGTGCGATTTTTAAATATTTTTATTGTATCTTCAATATAACCAGATTCATTCAATGAATCTGTATGAATATTAACTTGTATATCTAATTTTTCGGAAACATTTAAACATTGATCAATGACATTTGGAGTACATCCCCAATCTTCATGAATTTTTAAACCTCCTGCTCCTGATTCTATTTGTTCAATAAGTGCTTTTGGATTAGAACTATTTCCGCGAGCAAGTATAACAAAATTAATAGGAATATGATCAGTACTATTTAACATTTTTCTTATATTCCAAATTCCTGAAGTGCAATTTGTAGCAATTGTCCCCGTTGTAGGCCCCGATCCACCGCCAATAATGGTAGTAGTTCCACTTTCTAGTGCTACTTCAAGCAATTGTGGACAAATGTAATGAACATGACTATCTACACTACCAGATGTGACAATTAAATTTTCTGAAGAAATAACTTCAGTTCCTGCTCCTATATACATATTAGGATTTACTCCATCCATAAAATATGGATTTCCAGATTTTCCTATTCCGACAATAATTCCATCTTTGATTCCAATATCAGCTTTTACAATCCCCCAATAGTCAATAATAACAGCATTAGTAATTACTAAATCCAAAACTCCATCATTTCTTGTAGCAATAGGATGTTGTCCCATTCCATCCCTAATTACTTTTCCTCCTCCAAAAACACATTCATCTCCATAAATAGTATAATCTTTTTCTATTTCTATCCATAAATCAGTGTCTCCTAAACGAATTTTATCTCCTTTAGTAGGTCCATATATACTAGAATAATCTTTTCTAGAGACTTTTTTCATATTTTTCTTATTTTACCTGAAAATCCATAAATTTTCTTACTCCCACCTATTTCTACTAAAAAAATTTCTTTTGTTTCTCCTGGTTCGAATCTAATTGATCTTCCAGAAAGAATATCTAAACGATAACCTTTAGTTTTTTCTCTTTTAAAAATAAGATTCGAATTAGTTTCATAAAAATGAAAATGAGATCCAACTTGAATAGGTCTACTACCACCATTTTTTACTAATATTTTGATACGATTTCTATTAGGTAATAAAGAAATTTTTTCATTAAAAAGATTATATTGACCAGGTATGATCGATTTATTATCTTTTTTTGATTTTTTTATTTTAATAGGATTATGAACGCTAACCAATTTAGTTCCATCAGGAAATGTTGCTTCTACTTGTACATTTTTAAGCAAATGAGGAACACCATCCATTACCTGTTCATTATTTATAATATTTCCAGATTCCTTTATAATTTCTTTTACAGTTTTTCCTTCCCTAGCTCCTTCCATAATATAATTAGTTATCAATGCTAAAGATTCAGGATAATTTAATTTTATTCCTCTTTTTAAACGATTTTTTGCCAATTCTCCTGCTAAATGTAAGAGTAATTTTTCTTTTTCATAAGAAGTTAAATGCATATATATACTATTTTTAAGTAGTCATCCATAATAATTTAAAAAACACCAATTAATACTAAATTCATAAGATATTTTTTAAAGTTATAAATAATTATTAGTAAAAAATAAAATTTTTTATAATATATTTTTTATTCTAATGATAACTATTAATTAAAAACAGATTCTCTACATAAATTATAGTTATTTTTGTCATTGTTTTAATGATGGAAAAATTGTAAAAAAATGCAAGTTTTAAAGTTTGGAGGCAGTTCTATAGCTCATTCTAATTCCATAAAATGTATTTGTTCTTTATTAGAAAAAAAACCTAAGGGAAAATATGCAATTGTAGTATCTGCATTAGGAAATATTACCGATCAATTAATTAATTGTGGAAAATTTGCTTCTAAAAGAAAAAATATATATAAAAATATTTTAGAAAAAATAGAAAAACGTCATATTAAAATTATTAAAGACCTATTTCCAATTACTTATCAAAGTCATTTAATTGGTTGGATAAAAAAAAATATGAATGATTTAGAAAATTTATGTGATGGAATTTTCCAGGTAGAAGAATTATCAAAACGTTCATTGGATAAAATAATGAGTTTTGGAGAATTGAGTTCATCTTTTTTAATTTCTGAAAAATTAAAACAATCTGGATTAAATACTAAATGTAAAGATAGTAGAGATTTAATTGTTACAGATTCTCAATTTGGATGTGCACAAGTAGATTTTATAAATAGCAATCATCGTATTAATAAATATTTCCATGAAAACAATGTATCGGATTATACTGTTTTTCCAGGATTTATTGGCGCAACTATAAATAATGAAACTACTACTCTTGGACGTGGAGGGTCCGATTATACTGCTTCTATATTGGCCGCTGCTATATCTGCAAATATATTAGAAATATGGACCGATGTAAGTGGAATGATGACTGCTAACCCAAAAATAGTTAATCAAGCTTTTCCTATTAAGGAAATTTCTTATGAAGAAGCTATGGAATTATCCCATTTTGGAGCAAAAGTAATTTATCCTCCTACAATACAACCTGTTATGAAAAGAAATATTCCTATAAAAATTAAAAATACTTTTTCTACAATAGATTCCGGTACACTTATTTATATTAACAAAAATACGAATATCAGTCAACCAGTAACTGGTATTTCCGGAATTCAAAACATATCTTTACTTACATTAAAAGGTAGTGGAATGGTAGGGGTACCTGGTTATTCCAAACGATTATTTGAAGCATTATCATTAGAAAAAATAAATGTAATATTCATCACTCAAAGTTCTTCAGAACATTCAATAACTACAGGAGTCCATGATACTGATCTAATGAAAGCTAAAAAAGCAATTTACAATGAATTTTCCCAAGAAATAAAACAAAAATATATTGATCCATTAATGATAGAAAAAAAATTATGTATTATAGCTGTAGTAGGAGATAATATGAAAAATCTTCATGGAACTAGTGGAAAAATGTTTTCTGCTTTAGGTAGAAATAGTATTAATGTTAGAGCTATAGCTCAAGGTTCAACCGAAAAAAATATATCTGCTGTTATTCGTAAAGAAGATTTTAAAAAAGCATTAAATACTTTACATGAAGCATTTTTTGAAAGCCCACCAAAACAAATAAATTTATTTATTTGTGGAGTGGGACAGGTAGGAAGTAAATTAATTGAACAAATAAGAAAACAAAAAAACTATTTATTAAAAGAATTAAAATTACAAGTTAGAATTATAGGATTAGCTAATAGTAAAAAAATGTATTTTAATAATCGTGGAATAAATTTAACTCAATGGAATCATTATTTACATAAAGGAAATAAAATGAATATTCATTCTTTAATGAAAAAAGTATCGAGATTAAATTTAAGAAATAGTTTATTTGTTGATAATACTGCCAGTAAAGAAATTGCCATGATTTATGATAATTTTCTTAAAAATGGAGTAGGTGTTATCACTTGTAATAAAATTGCTTGTTCTTCCAACTATGAACATTATAAAAAATTAAAAATACTGTCAAGACATTTCAAAGCTCCATTTTTATTCGAAACTAATGTTGGTGCTAGTTTACCAGTAATTAGTACTCTTAATGATCTTATAAATAGTGGAGATAAAATTAATAAAATTGAAGCCGTTTTATCAGGCAGTTTAAATTTTATATTTAATCATTTTATAGGAAAAGAATCATTTTTAGAAGTAGTTAAATATGCTCAATTAAAAGGATTCACAGAGCCTGATCCTCGTATTGATTTAAATGGACTAGATGTAATGCGAAAAATATTAATTTTAGCAAGAGAATGCGGAAATCCATTAGAAATTAATGATATAAATCAAAAAAATTTTTTACCTGAAAGTTGTTATGAATCTAAATCTTTAGAAGAATTTTATCAAGAATTATATAAACATAATAATTATTTTTTTGAAATAAGATATAATGCAGAAAAAAATAATAAAAAATTACGTTTTATTGCACGTTATGAAAATGGAACAGCTTCTGTTGGATTAGAATCAGTTAATCAAACCCATCCATTTTTTCAATTAGAAGGAAAAGATAATATGGTGCTATATAATACATTTCGTTATTCTGAACAACCTCTGATTATAAAAGGAGCTGGTGCTGGTGCTGAAGTAACTGCATCGGGAGTATTTTCAGATATTATAAAAGCAACTAAGTAATAGATAAAAGTGTATTATAAGTAGTATTATTATATGAAGGCAATAAAAATATTTGCACCAGCTACTATAGCCAATTTAGTTTGTGGTTTTGATATAATAGGATTAGCTCTAAATTATCCGAAAGATGAAATTTATATGTATAAATCTAATTCCCCTGGAATCAGAATTAATAAGATTTACGGAACTTCTTTACCCAAAGATCCTAAAAAAAATGCTGCATTTGCCGCATTACATTTTTTTTTAAATAAATATTATCAATTAAAAAAAATAAATAATATAGGATTTGAAATAGAATTAATTAAAAATATTAATCCTGGTAGTGGAATAGGATCTAGTGCAGCTAGTGCTGCCGGTGTAGTTTTTGGTGCAAATGTTTTATTAGAAAATCCTTTTAATACCATTCAATTAATTCGTTTCGCTATGGAAGGAGAAAGAGTTGCAAGTGGATCCGCACATGCGGATAATGTAGCTCCTGCAATTATGGGAGGATTAACTTTAGTTCGTAGTTATCATCCTTTAGATATCACTAAATTACATGCTCCTAATCAACTTTGGATTAGCTTAATACATCCAAAAATTGAAATAAAAACATCAGATGCTAGAGAAATATTAAAAAAATACATTTTAATGAAAAATGCTATTCAACAATGGGGAAATATCGGTGCATTAGTAGCAGGATTATATCAAGAAAATTATGATTTAATTAGTAGATCATTAGAAGATGTTATTGTAGAGCCAATAAGATCCATGTTAATTCCAGCATTTTATGAATTAAAAAAAAAATGTAAAGAAATAGGAGCCTTAGGGGGGGGGATTTCAGGATCTGGTCCATCTATTTTTATGTTAAGTAAAGGGAATAAAATAGCAAAAAAAGTCACTAAAATAATGAATCGAGTTTATTCTTCATTAAGAATTGATTATAAAACTTATACATCTTCTATCAACCAAAATGGATTAAAATGGACTGAAATGGATTAATATTAATTTAAATTAAATAAATAAATATATATAATGTTATATCATAGTTTAAAAAATAAAAAAGATTTAGTATCATTTGAAGAAGCTGTATTAAATGGATTATCACCAGATGGTGATTTATATGTTCCTCAATACATTCCAAAATTAGAATCTTTTTTTTTAAAAAAAGAAATATTTAATCAAGATATTTATTCTATTGCAATGGAAGTTATATCTTGTTATATAGGAAAATCTATTCCAAAAAAATATATTTATAATATAGTCAATCAAACTTTAAAAATACCTTTTCCATTAAAAATGCTCCATGAAAAAGTTTATTCTCTAGAACTTTTTCATGGACCTACACTAGCTTTTAAAGATATTGGAGTAAAATTTATGTCAGAATGTTTAGATTTTTTTTCAAAAAAAATAGGAAAAATTATCACTATTCTAGTGGCAACTTCTGGAGATACTGGTGCTGCTGTAGCTAGAGGATTTTATAAAAAATTAGGAATAGAAGTTATTATATTATATCCACGTAACAATATTAGTAATTTACAAAAAAAACAAATTACTACTTTAGGATCTAATATATTAGCTTTGGAAATTGATGGAAATTTTGATGATTGCCAAAACATTGTTAAGAAATCTTTTTTAGATAAAGAAATTAAAAAAAAATATATATTAACCTCTGCTAATTCTATTAATATAGCTAGATGGTTACCTCAAATGTTGTATTATTTTTTCGCTTATAAAAAAATTAAAGAAAAAGAAGATAATAATATGGATTTAATTTTTTCAGTTCCTAGTGGTAATTTTGGAAATATTTGTGCTGGAATGATGGCTGAAAAAATGGGATTACCGATAAAATTTTTCATTGCTTCTACTAATATTAATGATACTATACCTAGATTTTTATCATCTAATAAATTCATTCCTATGTGTACAAAAAAAACTATATCAAATGCTATGGATATTTCCAATCCTAGTAATTTTCCTAGAATATGGAATTTTTTATATAAAAAAGATTTTTATCAATTAAAAAAAAAGTTATATTCTTATAAATTTACCGATGAACAAACTCTATCTAGCATAGATATGGTTTGGAAAAAATATAAATATATTTTAGATCCACATGGTGCTATTGGTTATTCAGGAATTATACATCATTTTAAAAAAAATGATAGAATTTTATATAATTCAATTTTTTTAGAAACCGCGCATCCTATAAAATTTAAGGAAATTATGCCATTTCATATTCAAAAAAATATAAATATTCCAAAAAAATTAGAAAAATTTTTAGAATTAAAAGGAAAAATAAAAAATATATCATTAAATAATAACTTTTATCAATTTAAGAATTGGTTGTTAGAAAAAAAATAAATTAGATAGCTACATCACCTTTAATATGAGGATGAGGATTATAATTTATTAATTTAAAATCTTTAAAAGAAAAATTAAAAATATTTTTTATAAATGGATTAATAGTCATTGTTGGAAGTTTTCTAGGTGTTCTACTGATTTGAAGTTTTACTTGTTTAATATGATTATTATAAATATGAGCATCTCCTATAACATGAATAAATTCTTTTACTTTTAAATTTAGTGTCTTAGCTATCATTATAATTAATAATGAATATGAAGCAATATTAAAAGGTAACCCTAAAAATGCGTCAGCACTTCTTTGATATAAGAGTAGTGATAATTCTTTATTTAATACATAAACTTGAAATAGCAAATGACACGGAGGTAATGCCATATTTTTTATCATTCCTACATTCCAAGTAGAAACGATCATTCTTCTTGAATAAGGATTATGTTCGATATCGTGTATAAGATTATGGATTTGATCAATAGGATCATTATCATAAGACGGCCATCTTCTCCATTGAAATCCATATATTGGGCCAAGATCACCATCTTTATCTGCCCATTCATTCCAAATATTAACATTATTTTTATTCAAGTAAATTATGTTAGTAGATCCTTTTAAAAACCACAATAATTCATGAATTATAGCATTTATATTCAATCTTTTAGTAGTTAAAAGAGGAAATCCATGATTTAAGTTATATCTCATTTGAGATCCAAATATACTAATAGTCCCTACTCCAGTTCTATCTTTTTTTTTTTGACCATTTTTCAATATGTTTTTCAATAAATCTATATACTGTTTCATATTAAAAATTTTTTATATTTGATGAAATTTAAAAAGTATTTTTGCATACAAAAAATAAAAATTATGACTATGAGTCAAAAAATTCTATTCTTTTCTACAAAGAGTGGATTGAAATTATCTCAAGATATAGCGAATCACTATGGTAAGGTTATTGGAAAAGTAAAATTTTTAAAATTTAGTGATGGAGAATACATACCTCGTTTTGAACAATCTATTCGTGGATATAAAGTTTTTTTGATAGGTTCTACTTACCCTCCAGTGGATAATTTGATGGAGTTATTACTCATGTGTGATGCAGCTAGAAGAGCTTCTGCTTATAATATAACATTATTAATTCCATATTTTGGTTGGGCTAGACAAGATCATAAAGATCAACCAAGAACTCCTATTGCAGCAAAATTAGTAGCAAATTTAATAGTAGCTGCAGGAGCATCTAGAATGATGACCATGGATTTACATGCAGATCAAATTCAAGGATTTTTTGATATTCCGGTAGATCATTTATATGCTTCTAGAATATTTATTAATTATATTAAAAAATTAAATATAGATAAATTAACCATTGCATCTCCAGATATGGGAGGAGCAAAAAGAGCTAGAAGCTATGCTGGATATTTAGGGACTGATGTTGTTATATGTTATAAAGAAAGAAAAAAAGCAAATGAAATAGAATTTATGAATCTTATAGGTAATGTAAAAGAAAAAAATATCATACTTATAGATGATATGGTAGATACAGCTGGAACTTTAACAGAAGCAGCTGATTTGATCATAAAAAATGGAGCTAAAAGCGTTCGTGCTATAGCAACTCATCCAGTATTATCAGGTAATTCATATGAGAAAATAAATAATTCTTCTCTTAAAGAATTAATAGTAACAGATACTATACCAATAAAAAATTTCATGAATAAAAATAAAAAAATTAAAGTTTTATCTTGTGCCCCACTTTTTGCGGAAGTTATGCAATCCATACAAAATGACGAATCTATTAGTAGTAAATTTATTATATAAAAAGTATCTATAATGAAATATATAAATATATACGGAGAAGAAAGAAATACTAAAAATAGAAATTATATTAATTTTATAAGAAAATCTAAAAAAATTCCATGCATTTTATATGGAAAAAATATAAATATTCCTTTTTCTACTTCATTAGAAGTTTTAAAAGATATAATTCTTAATACTGATATTTTTGGAATTATTCTAACATTAAAAGGAATTGATAAACCTATAAAAGCAATCAAAAAAGAGGTCCAATATGATCCTGTAAAAGATAACATTTTACATGTAGATTTTTATAAAATCGACAAATTAACCCCAATTATTTTAAATATTCCTATAAAATTTTCGGGTATACCTATTGGAGTATCTAAAGGTGGAGAATATTATTCACCAATTAAAAATTTGAAAATAAAAGCATTACCATATAATATTCCAGAATTTATCAATATAAATATTGATTCTTTAGATATAGGAGATAAAATGAATGTAAAAGAAATAAAAAATGATAAATTTATAATATTAAACCCAGATAATACATTAATAATCAGAATAAAAGATACTCGTACATCACGCGTAAACAAAGAAGAATAATGAAACATTTTCATTTTATGAAAATAGCGATAAAAGAAGCCGTTTTTGCATATAAAGAAAATGAAATCCCCATAGGGGCGGTAATAATACATAATAATATTGTTATAGCAAAAACTCATAATTTAACTGAAACTTTAAGTAATATTACTGCACATGCAGAAATTTTAGCTATAAATTTGGCTTCTAATTATCTAGGAAAAAAATATATAAATGAATGTACTCTTTATGTTACATTAGAACCATGCATTATGTGTGCTGGAGCAATTTTCTGGTCCAAAATTGGAAAAATAGTTTGGGGTACTTCTAATTATAATAATAACGGATTTTTATCATATGGAATAAAATTACATCCAAAGACTAAATATATTTCTGGAATTATGAAGAATCAATGTAAATCGTTAATACATAATTTTTTTTTAAAAAAAAGAAATAATAAACTTAAATAAGTACTTTTTTATTTTTATTGATCATTAATTTAAATATAACCGGAAAAGTAGTAGTAATTACAATTAATAAAATTATCCATTCTAAATGATTTTTTAATTCAGGAAAATTCTTATCTAAATAATGTCCAGCAGACATTATAGAAAATGTCCAAATAATAGCTCCAATAATATTATATATCATAAATTTTTTAAAATTTACTCTAATAGCCCCTGCTACAATAGGAGCAAAAGAACGAAACATTGGCAAAAAACGACTTATAATTAAAGCTGTCGCCTTATATTTTGTATAAAAATTTTTCGCTAAAATTAAATGTTTCTTCTTAAAGAAGAAAGAATCTTCTTTTTTATATAGTAATTTTCCTGATTTATATCCTAACCAATATCCTTGAATATTTCCTAGTACAGCAACTAATGCCACAATTAAAACAATAACAAAAAAAGGAACATTATAAAAATTTTTGCATAAATCTTCTCCAAATATTCCTGCTGTAAATAATAGAGAATCCCCAGGTAATAAGAATCCAATAAAAAATCCAGTCTCTGCAAAAACAATTGCTAAAAGAATAAAAATTGCAGTATTTCCAAAATACAAAAAAATCCATCTAGGATTAAATAAATTATGAAAAAAATCCCAAAAATCTATTAGTAACATGATAATGATTATGATAAAATAATAAAGAATTAAATATTTCCATTTTTTAAAAAAAACTTATTTTTAGAATAAATATAAATTGTTATAAATTATAATCTTTGTTTTTTGTGAAGTATTTATTCAAATATATTGATATATTAGGATGGATTCCTAATATATTTTTTTTGATAATAGGTTTTATTTTTATATGCTTTTGGTTATATAATATATTTTATTTTACTGAATGATTAAAATAAATAATAATATTAAAAAAAAAAAAAAAATAAATACAATATTAAAAATTTATTCTAATGAATATGAATAATTATAAAACTAAAATTTTTTTTAATGAAGAAGCTTATGAACGATTAAAAATATATTTACTTGATAATATTTTTTCTGCAAATGATTTATTTATTTTAGTAGATAACATAACTAACAAATATTGTCTTCCTAGACTTTTATATTACATAGATTTTTTGAAAAAATCTAATATTATTCATATTAAAAATGGAGAAGAAAAAAAAAATATATATACATGTATTGAAATATGTAAAGAAATAGAAAAATATAAAGGTACTAGAAATAGTTTGATAATTAATTTAGGGGGTGGAGTTTTAACAGATATAGGTGGATTTACAGCATCCATATTTAAAAGAGGAATCCGTTATATAAATATTCCCACTACTTTGTTAGGAATGGTTGATGCAGCTATAGGATATAAAACTGGAGTTAATCTAAACTCCATTAAAAATGAATTAGGAACTTTTTATATTCCAGAACTATTAATTATAGATACTAATTTTTTAAAAACACTTCCAGATAAAGAAATTATATCTGGGATGGCTGAAATGTTTAAACATGGATTAATATGGGATAAATCTTTTTGGAAAGAAATGAAGGAAAATTATTTTTATATAAAAAATAAAAATTTTTCTGATAAAAAAAATTATTTAATTAAAAGATCTATTGAAATAAAAATAGAAATTGTTCATAAAGATCCAAAAGAAAAAGGATTAAGAAAAATTCTTAATTTTGGACATACTATTGGACATGCCTTAGAAAGTTTTTTTTTGAATAAAAAAAAAATTATGCATGGAGTAGCTATAGCAAATGGAATTATTTACGAGTCATGGATATCTTATAAAGAAAATAAATTATCCATAGAAAATTATAACGAAATAAAGTCAACTTTAATGAATTTTTATCCAATAAAAAAAGGATTTATAGATTCAGAAATTAAAGAATTGATTAATATAATGAAACATGATAAAAAAAATGAAAAAATGGATTTTCAATTTTCATTATTGAATAAAATTGGTTCATGTTCTTATAATTGTAAAATTGATAATTCTATTATTAAAAAAAGTTTTATCAAACTTAAATGATTCTAAAACTAAAAATTGATTATATATTTATATTAAAAAATTTCAATTAAAATAAAAAATGAGTGAAGGAGAAAAATTGATTTCAATTAATATTGAAGATGAAATGAAATCCTCTTATATAGATTACTCCATGTCAGTAATTGTTTCTAGAGCTTTACCGGATGTTAGAGATGGATTAAAACCAGTACATAGAAGAGTTCTTTACGGTATGTATCAATTGGGTATACTATCCACTAGTACTTATAAAAAATCTGCGCGTATTGTAGGTGAAGTATTGGGAAAATATCATCCACATGGAGATATTTCGGTTTATGATACTATGGTACGAATGGCGCAAAAATGGACTTTACGTTATCCATTGATAGATGGACAAGGAAATTTCGGATCTATAGATTCGGATCCACCAGCTGCTATGCGGTATACTGAAGTAAAAATGAAAAAAATTGCAGAAGAAATGTTATCAGATCTAAGAAAAGATACTGTGGATATGCAATTAAATTTTGATGATTCTTTAGAAGAACCTAATGTTTTACCAACAAAAATTCCAAATTTATTAATCAATGGATCATCTGGAATTGCTGTTGGATTAGCAACTAATATTCCACCCCATAATTTAAAAGAAACTATAGATGCTATTTGTTATTACATAGATAATAATGATTTATCTATAGAACAAATTATGAAATATATTAAAGCTCCTGATTTTCCAACAGGAGGAGTCATATATGGATATGAGGGAGTAAAAAATTATTTTTATACAGGAAAAGGAAGAATTGTTTTACGTGCTAAAATACATTTTGAGGAAATACAAGGTAGACAGTGCATAGTTGTAGATGAAATCCCTTACCAAGTTAACAAATCAGATATGATTTCTAAAACTATAGAATTAGTAAAAAATGGTAAAATGGATGGAATTTATCAAATTCGTGACGAGTCAGATAGAAATGGATTACGTATTGTTTATTTTCTAAAACAGAATACAGATTCAAATATTTTATTAAATAAGTTATTTAAATATACTTCTTTACAAACTAATTTTAATGTTAATATAATTGCATTAGTTCATGGTAAACCATTACAATTAAATATAAAAGATCTTATTGAAAATTTTTTACATCATAGGCATGATATAATTATTCGTAGAACAAAATATGAATTAAAAAAATATAAATATCGTATACATATATTGAAAGGATTTTTGAAAATATTAAATCGTTTGAATGATTTAATCCCAATAGTAATAAATTCTACAAATAAAAATGATGCTAATGAAAAATTGATCAAAAAATTTGAATTATCGAATGAACAATCAAAATCTGTTTTAGATTTAAGATTACAAAATCTTACTTCCTTAGAACAAAAAAAAATAAAACAAGAATATGAAGATTTAATAAAAAAAACTTCGTTTTTGGAAAAAATTTTAATTCAAGATTCTATAAGAAAAGAAATTATTAAAGAAGAACTTTTGGAAATCAGAAAAAAATATCAGGATTATCGTCGGACTTTCATAGATTATTCAGGAAATGAAAAAAATTTAAGTTTAGAAAATTTAATTGAAAATAAACAAGTAGTTATAACTATATCTAATGCTGGATATATTAAAAGAACATATTTATCAGAATATAAACTTCAAGGTAGAGGAGGTGTAGGAAATAGAGGTGCTATTGCAAGAGAATCAGATTACTTTAAACATCTTTTAATTGCAAATAATCATCAATATTTACTTTTTTTTACAGAAAAAGGAAAATGTTTTTGGTTAAGAGTTTATGAAATTCCAGAAGGATCTAAAATTTCTAAAGGTAGAGCCATACAAAATATTATTAATTTACAAGAAGATGATAAAGTTAATGCTTATATTTTAACCGGAGATCTTGCTGATAAACAGTATATTAAAGACTATTATGTTATGATGGTAACTAAAAAAGGAATTATAAAAAAAACTTCGTTATATAATTATTCTCGTCCTAGAAAATATGGGATAAAAGCTATAATGATTCGAAAAGGTGATTCTTTATTAGAAGCTATTTTAACTAAAGGAGATAGTCATGTTTTTATTGCATTAAAAAGTGGAAAAATAATCCGTTTTTCTGAAAAAAAAGTTAGATCTACTGGAAGAAATTCTTATGGAGTAATAGGTATTAATTTTTCGGAAGATAAAAAAGATATGGTAATTGGAATGATATGTGTTGAACAAAAAAATAAAGATAAAGGCTCTTTATTAGTAGTTTCTGAAAAAGGATTTGGAAAAAGATCACTTTTAAAAGACTATCGATTAACTAATCGCGGAGGAAAAGGGATAAAAACAATAAATATTACCAAAAAAACTGGAAAATTACTTTCTATTAAATATGTAGAAAAAGATGATGATCTAATGATTATAAAAAAATCAGGAATTATTATTCGTATTTCTATATCAGATATTAGAGTAATGGGGCGATCTACGCAAGGAGTAAGGTTAATTAATTTGAAAAATTATGAATCCATAGCAGATGTAGCGAAAGTTTATAAACTAAAAAATAATTTTATGAATTAAAAAATAATGATAAAAAGAAGGCCAATTATTCTAGTAACTAATGATGACGGTATTTATGCTCCCGGAATTAGGGCTCTTGTTCATATGATGAATACTTTAGGAGAAGTATATGTAATAGCTCCAAATCAACATAAATCAGGAATTTCTCATGCTATTACTATGGATACAATTTTATATTGTGAATCAGTTAAAATAGATAATGGAATTCAAAAAGAATGGAAGTGTTCTGGGACTCCTGTAGATTGTGTAAAAATAGCTATTAATAATATTTTACCAAAAAAACCAGATATTTGTGTATCAGGGATAAATCATGGATCTAATTCTTCTATAAATGTTATATATTCTGGAACACTATCCGCTGTAATTGAAGCGGGAATATATGGAATTCCTGCTATAGGTTTTTCTTTATTAGATACTCAATGGAATAAAGATTTTTATTATATCTCTTCTTTAAAAGAAGAGATATGTAAAATAGTCAAAAAAGTTATTAATTATTATGATTCAAATAAAATAATTATTCTTAATGTTAATATCCCAAAATTGGAAAAAAAGAAAAAAATAAAAGGTATTAAAATATGTAAACAGGCTAAATCTAAATGGAAAGGTTTTTTTGAAAGACGGACTAATCCTAGAGGAAAAAATTATTATTGGCTTTCAGGAAATTTTATTGTTGATAATCATCAAATAGATAATACAGACGACGAATGGGCATTGAATAATGGATATATATCTATTGTTCCAATAAAATTTGATTTTACGGATTATTCTTTATTAGAATTATTAAATTCATGGAATTTAATAATTTTATTCATTTACTTCATTCGAAATTTTTAATAAAAAAATTAATATTTTGACTTCTTTTTCAACAGATAAAACATTAAATCCAAAGAAAATAGAAGATTTCGTTGGACAAAATGATATTGTAGAACCTTTAAAAATTTTTATTCAGGCTGCAAAAAAAAGAAATGAAGCTTTAGATCATATATTGTTTCATGGTCCTCCTGGATTAGGAAAAACTACTTTAGCTCATATAGTAGCTAAGGAACTATCAGTTAATATAACTGTTACTTCAGGATCCATTTTAGATAAACCAGGTGATCTTGCTGGATTACTTATTCATCTTAAAAAAAATGATGTAATTTTTATTGACGAAATTCATAGATTATCTCCAATTGTAGAAGAGTATTTATATTCTGCAATGGAGAATTATAAAATAGATATTATTATAGATTCTGGATCCAATGCTAAATCATTACAAATTGATTTAACTCCTTTTACTTTAATAGGAGCTACTACAAGATCTGGTTTAATTACTGCTCCAATGAGATCTAGATTTGGAATTAATTTTCGTATTAATTATTATAATAAAGAATTTTTAAAAAAAATTATAAATAGAAATGCTAAAATATTAAAAATACCTATAACAGAAGAAGCTTCATTTGAAATTGCATATAGGAGTAGAGGGACTCCTAGAGTAGCAAATTCACTTCTTCGTAGAATTCGTGATTTTGCTCAAATAAAAGGAAATGGAATTATTGATATTGAAATATGTAATACCAGCTTAAAAGCAATGAATGTAGATAAAAATGGATTAAATGAAATGGATAATAGAATACTTTCATTTATTATTGATCATTTTAAAGGAGGTCCAGTAGGTATAAATACTATATCAGCAGCTATAAGTGAAAATTCAGATACTATTGAAGAGGTACATGAACCATTTTTAATACAAGAAGGATATTTAATAAGAACCTCTAGAGGAAGAAAGGTAACAAAATTAGCATACAAACATCTAAAAAAATATCAATAAATAGTAAAAATATTTTTATCTATATAATAATAAACTTTTAACTTTAATATTTAGTATAAAAAAAATCTTTATACATCATGCCTTCAAATACAAATGTTATCGTAGGACTCCAATGGGGGGATGAAGGAAAGGGAAAAATTACAGATTTATTATCTAGAAATTCTGATTATGTAATTCGTTATCAAGGAGGAAATAATTCAGGTCATTCTATTCATATTAAAAATCGTTATTTTATTCTTCATCTAATTCCTTCTGGAGTTATTTATTCTAATGTAAAATGTATTATTGGTCCTGGAGTAGTAATAGATCCAAAATCTTTAATTCATGAGATACAAAATTTAAAATTAATGGGAATTGATCCATCTAATGTTTTTCTTTCGAAAAGAGCACATGTAATTATGCCATATCATCGTCTTTTAGATAAATATAAAGAAGAGTATTTGGGAAAAAATTTTATTGGAACTACTCGTTGTGGAATTGGGCCAGCTTATGAAGATAAAATTGGACGAATGGGGATTCGTATTATAGATTTTTTAGATCCAAAAATATTTTCTAAAAAATTAAAAAATAACATAATCATTAAAAATAAAATTTTTCAAAAAATTTATAATAAACCAATAATTTCCTATGAATCTATATATAATGAATATATAGAATATGCCAAAATACTTAATCATAGAGTAATAGATGCAGTATATGAAATACAAAAAGCATTAAAAAATAAAAAAAAAATTCTTTTTGAAGGTGCTCAAGCAACGTTATTAGATATTGATTACGGAACATATCCATATGTTACTACATCATCTTCTACTACTGGTGGAGTCTGTATAGGATCAGGAATTCCTCCCAGTTTTTTGAAAAATTTCATTGGAGTTACAAAATCATATTGTACAAGAGTTGGAAATGGACCATTTCCGACAGAAATAATTGATAACGAATTAATTAGAGATAAAATTCGTAATAAAGGAAATGAATATGGATCAACGACCAAACGACCAAGACGATGTGGATGGTTAGATTTAGTAGCTTTAAAATATTCTTGTGAAATAAATGGAATAAATTATTTGATTATTACAAAATTAGATGTTTTAAGTGAATTTGATTATATTAAAGTATGTATTCAATATAATATTAATGGAAATCAGATCAATTATTTTCCATCAAATTTAGAAAATAAAAAAATAAATTGTATATGGAAAAAATTAAATGGTTGGAAAGAAAAAATCTCTCATATTAGAGAATATGAAAAATTACCGAATAATTGTAAAAATTATATTAATTTTATTGAATGTTATCTAAAATTGAAAATTGTATTGTTATCTATTGGATCAGAAAGAAACCAAAATATAATTAAAGATAATTATTTATTTCATAAAATTTTTTCCATGTGAAAGAATATAAGAATCCTTTAGTAGAAAGATATAGTAGTAAAGAAATGCTTTATAATTTTTCTCCAGAAAAAAAAATATTTACCTGGAGAAAATTATGGTTTTCTTTAGCTAAGATAGAAAAAGAGTTAGGTTTAGATATTAGCAATGAACAAATAAATGATTTAAAAAATAATTTATTTGATATTGATTGGAATAGAGTCGCTTTTTTTGAAAAAAAATTTCGTCATGATGTAATGGCTCATTTATATGCTTTCGGAGAAAAAGCAACACTCGCTAAATCTATTTTACATTTAGGTGTTACTAGCGCATTTTTAGGGGACAATACTGATATAATACTGATAAGAGATGGAATAAAAATTCTATTAAAAAAAATAATAAATGTAATATTTCGTCTTAGGAATTTTTCTATAGAATATCATAATACTCCTACTTTAGCTTTTACTCATTATCAACCCGCTCAATTAACTACTGTAGGAAAACGTTCATCTTTATGGATACAAAGTTTACTTTTAGATTTTTATGAATTAGAATTTAGATTAAAAACTATTCCTTTTAGAGGTGTGAAAGGAACAGTAGGTACCGGTGCTAGTTTTAAAGAATTATTTAATGGAGATTTAGAAAAATTAAAATTACTAGAAAATAAATTATCTAATGATTTTGGATTTAAAAATATATCTTTTATTACTGGCCAAACATATGATAGAAAAATAGATTCTCAAATACTTAATTTATTATCAAATATTTCTCAATCTTCTCATAAATTTAGTAATGATATTCGTTTATTACAAAATTTAAAAGAAATAGAAGAACCATTTGAAATAGAACAAATAGGATCTAGTGCCATGGCTTATAAACGAAATCCAATACAAAGCGAAAGAATTGCTTCATTAGCAAAATATGTAATTTCTTTGTCAAATAGTTCTGCTTTTGTAGCCGCTACTCAATGGTTAGAACGTACTTTAGATGATTCAGCTAATAGAAGATTAGTGATTAGTCAATCATTTTTATCTGTAGATGCTATTTTAATACTGTGGATTAATATTTTAGAAAAAATATCCGTATATCCAAAAATTATTGAAAAAAATATAATAGAAGAACTTCCATTTTTAATTACTGAATCTATTATCGTAGAATGTGTTAAAAAAGGATTTGATAGACAAGAAATTCATGAAAGAATACGAAATCATTCCATGAAAACTAGATTAGAAATGAGATTAAAAGGATCAAAAAATGATTTTATTAATAGAATTTTAAATGATAAAAAAATACCAATTAGTCAAGAAAAAATAAATAAAATTTTAAATCCTAAAAATTTTATCGGTTTTTCTTCAGAACAAACATTAGAATTTATTGAAAAAATGGTAAATCCTATATTAAAAAAATATTATAATCTTATTGATTTTAATCAATCATCTTTTTCAACAAAAATTTAAATATTATTTGATATGAAAAATAATATTTAAAATTAATTATACAAAAAAAAATAAAAATGATTTCTTTTAATAAAAGTTCTTATAGAATTTATATAAGAAGTAAATCATACTTCGATAAAGATTCAATTGAATTATGTAAAAAACTAAGAAGTATCAATATTTTTATACATAGAATAATAATATATCGTATATATGAATTTTTTCATATAAAAAAAAAATTTCTTGTTGATTATTTAAAAAATGTATTAGTAGATCCTGTTACAGAAATTTTTTATTTTAAAAAATATTTTGATTATCCGTATTTTGAATGCAACTCAAATAATGATGATCATCGCTCTAGCGCTGCTATGTTATGCATGAAAATATTCAATCATAACTTTTCTAAAAATGTTTTAATAAATTCTAAATTATTGATTGAATTAGTTGGATTAAATAAAAATTCTAATAAATCTGTAAAAAAAATTAAAAATTACATTGTAGAAAATTATTCCTATTTTATAACACATAGGAATAATTTTTATCATAAAGAAATTAATATTAAAAATCATATTAATTATATAAAAGATTTTAAACATTATTCTATAAATAAAATAGAAGAATTTCATAAAAAATATAATCTATCAATAGATATAAAAGATTTATTATTGATTCAAAAATATTTTTTAATAGAAAAAAGAGATCCTTCTTTAGAAGAAATACTTATTTTAAATACTTATTGGTCGGATCATTGTAGACATACAACATTTTTTACAGAATTAGAAAATATATGTTTTAGAGGTTTTTTAAAGAATACATATAAAAAAATATTTTCTAAATATTTAGAAGATAAAAAATCAATAGGAAAATCAAAAAAACCTATTAATTTAATGGAATTATCTCAACTTCCTTATGAAATTATCCGTAATCAAAAAAAATTAAATTTTGTTTCATCAGATGAAAATAATGCATGTACAATTATAATAGATGTTCATTATCTGGATAAAAAAAGAAATAAAGAAAAATGGTATTTATTATTTAAAAATGAAACTCATAATCATCCTACTGAAGGAAATCCATTTAATGGAGCCAATACTTGCATTGGTGGAGCAATCAGAGATCCTTTATCGGGTAGATCATTTGTTTATCAAGGGATTAGAATTAGTGGATCCTCTGATCCTAATGAAAAAAATAAAATTTATGGAAAAATACCAGAAAATAAAATATGTTTAGAATCAGCTTATGGATTCAGTTCATATGGAAATCAAATAGGATTAGCAACAACACATGTTAGTGAGATTTATCATAAAGGTTATAGAGCAAAAAGATTGGAATTAGGAATGGTTGTTGGAGCTGCTCCAGTAACTTATATTAAGTGGAAAAAGCCAAAAGTAGGAGATATTATATTATTAATAGGAGGATTAACCAGAAAAGAAGGAATAGGAGGGGCTAGTGAATCATCGAAAAATATAAATGATATTGATATCAATATTAATAATCAACAAAAAGGGAATCCTTTAATTGAAAGAAATATTCAAAGACTTTTTAGAAAAAAAGAGGTAACTAATTTGATAAAAAAATGTAATGATCTTGGGGCTGGAGGATTAGCAGTTTCTTTAGGAGAATTGCACAATAGTGTAGAAATTTATTTAGAAAAAGTACCTATAAATGAAAAAATTCTACCAATAGAAATTGCACTTTCTGAATCTCAAGAACGTATGGCGATAGTAGTAGATCCAAAGAATGCAGAAAAAATTATTAAGTTTTCTCATAAAGAAAACTTAATCTGTAATCCCATAGCCAAGATTACAAATAATAATAGGATAGTTTTTCTATATAATAAAAAAGTAATTTTCGACGTAAAAAGTACTTTTTTAAATACAAGAGGATATAAAAAAAAAAATAAAGTAATAGTTGATTCTCCTAATTATATTTCACCTTTTATTAAATCTACAAAATTATTTTTTAGTAAGAAAAATTTTTTAAAAACTCTTTCAAACCTAAATATCGCTTCTCAATTAAGCTTAATAGAAATGTTTGATAGTACTGTTGGAGGGACTACCGTATTAATGCCATTTGGAGGAAAATATCAAATGACTCCAGCTGAAGGAAGTGTCCAAAAAATACCAGTTTTTCATGGAAGTACTGAAACAGTTAGTATGGTAACTTGGGGATTTCATCCTAAAATTTCTACATGGAGTCCTTTTCATGGTGGTGCATATGCAGTATTAGAATGTATTTCAAAAATTGTTTCTATGGGTGGGAATTACAAAAATGTTTATCTTAGTTTTCAAGAATATTATAAAAAAATGGAAAAAAATCCTAAAAACTGGGGAATCCCTTTTTCTTCATTATTAGGTGCATATCATGCTCAAATGGAATTAGAAATAGTTTGTTTAGGCGGTAAAGATTCTATGTCAGGAACTTATAAAAATATTCATGTCCCACCTACTCTAATTTCATTTGGAATTACAACTGATTCATATTTTAATGTAATTTCTCCTGAATTTAAAAAAATAGGTAGCAAAATATATTTATATAATCATATGCCATTAGAAAATGAAATGCCAAACTTTAATTCTATTAAAAATGCTTATGATAAAATCCATGAAGGAGTACTTTCCAAAAAGATTATTTCATTAAAAACAGTAAAAGATGGTGGAATAGCTGTGGCTATTGCCAAAATGTCTTTTGGAAATAAATTAGGAGCAGAAATAAATTGTAATGAAAATCTATTGAAGACCCATATAGGATCATTAATTATAGAATCTTCTTATAATCTTTCAAAAGATTTTATTCTAATAGGAAAAGTAATAAATTCTAAAAATTTAATTTTTAACTCTATTTCAATTGCTATTGATGAAGCAATTAAAAATTGGTCTAAAAAATTATTAAATATTTTTTCTCCTAATGAAAATAGGATGAAATATAAATTAAAATTTAAAAGAAATATAACAATAAAAGAAAAAAAAATAATATATAGAAAAAATAATTCAATAAAAATTGGGACCCCAAATGTATTTATTCCGATATTTCCTGGAACTAATGGAGAATTAGAATCAATCAGAGTATTTAAAAATTCAGGAGCAATAGTTAAAAATTTTGTATTTAATAATGTAAATGATAATAATATTATAGAATCTATTTTTTCCATGAAAAAATATATAGAATCAGTTCAGATTCTAATGTTGTGTGGTGGATTTAGTGCGGGAGATGAACCCGATGGATCTGCTAAATTAATTATATCAATATTGCATAATCCTTATATAAAAGAATCTATCCAAAAATTTTTAGAAAAAGGTGGGTTAATATTAGGAATTTGTAATGGTTTTCAAGGATTAATAAAATCTGGATTACTTCCTTATGGAAAAATTTGTATGAGAGATAATAATTCTCCTGTATTAATAAATAACAAAGTTAATAAACATATTTCACAATGTGTTAACATTAAAATTATTTCTGATAAATCTCCTTGGTTAAAAGGAATGAAGAACAAAATATATACAATTCCTATCTCTCATGGAGAAGGTCGTTTTTATGCTAAAAATAAAACTATAGATATTCTATTTGAAAATAATCAAGTTGCTTCACAATATGTAGATTTAGAAGGAGTTCCTAGCTTAGAAAGAAAATATAATCCTAATGGATCTTCTGAAGCAATTGAAAGTTTATTAAGTGAAAATGGAAGAATTTATGGTAGAATGACTCATCCAGAACGTTGTTTTGATAGTGGATTATTAAAAAATATACCTAATAATGTTCATAATCTTATACAAGAAAATTCTATTTTTAAAAATGCAGTACAATATTTTGTATAAAAAATTTTTTTATTGAAATGAGAGTAATTGTAATTATTGGAAGTATCTCTGATAAAATAATTATGAAATCAGCAGTAGATATGTTAAAAATATTTCAAATAAATTATAAATGTTATGTAATTTCTGCACATAGATTACCAAATACTTTATCAAAAATTTTAAAAAAATTAGAAGATGAAAATACAGATTTAATTATTGCAGGAGCTGGTTTATCAGCTCATTTACCAGGAATAATATCATCTAAAACTATAATACCAGTTATAGGTGTTCCTATATATAATTCTAAAAATAGTTTATTAGGTGGAATAGATGCACTTTCTTCTATTACGCAAATGCCTAAAGGTGTCCCTATAGCATCAGTAGGAATAAATAATTCTTATAATGCTGCTTTATTAGCAGTACATATTTTATCTATGAAATATATTTTTTTAAAAAAATCATTGATAAAATTTAGAAAAAATATCCAAAAAAAATTGGAAAATGAAATAGAACAACATTTGTAATATATAAATACATGAATTATAATATTATAAAAAAAAATATCTTATTAGAAGGAAAAACAAAAATAATATATAAAACTAATAATTCTTTTAAGATAATTATTCATCACAAAGATGATTTAACGGCTTTAAATGGATTGAAAAAAAGTTGTTTATTAGATAAAGGAGTTTTAACTAATGAAATTAGTACATTAATATTTAAATTTCTTAATTATTCTGGAATAAAAACACATTTTATTAAAAAGATAAACAATAGAGAACAACTCTGTCATAAAGTGAATATAATACCTTTAGAATTTGTTATAAGAAATATTGTTACTGGAAGTTTATCCAAACGTTTGGGGATTAAAGAAAAAAAAAAAATTCCAAATGGAATCATTGAATTATTTTATAAAGATGATAAATTAGGTGATCCACTTATTAATGAAAGTCATGCAATTTTTCTAGAAATCATATCCCATGAAGAATTAATTTATATTTTTTCTATTGTAAAAAACATAAATAATTTACTGAAATTATATTTTTTCAATAAAGGAATTATATTAGTTGATTTTAAAATTGAATTTGGAAGAAATAAAAATAATGAAATTTTACTTTCTGATGAAATTAGTCCAGATACTTGTAGATTATGGGATAGGAATACGATGAAAAAATTAGATAAAGATTTATTTCGTATGGAATTTCCAAAAAAAGAAAAAATATTCGATTCCTATATGGAAATCTTAAAAAGATTAAATAAATAATAATATACCTTGTTTACTCATTAATAAAAATTGTTTATTTGGATAAATTTCATGAAGAATGTGGAATATTTGGAGTGTATTCTACATTTAAAATAGATACATTTTCATTAATACAATCCGGACTTTTTGCTTTACAGCATAGAGGGCAAGAGGCTTGTGGGTTTTCTGTATTACGTGATGGATATATTTTATCTCATAAAAGTGAAGGATTAGTTTTAGATTTTTTTAAAAAAATATCTAATTCTGATTTTTATAATGGAAATGCAGTAATTGGACATACTCGTTATTCAACAGAAGGAGGAATCAGCAAAAAAAACATTCAACCTTTTTTTGGAGAAAATTCATTTGGAAAGAGTACTATTTCAATAGTTCATAATGGAAATTTAATTAATGCAAGAAATACAAGAAAAAAACTAGAATCTTTAGGGATTAATTTTATTTCTGAATATTCTGATTCAGAGGTGATATTACGTTTGATTCAGAAAAATTTGCTAGAATCTAATAATAATTTAGAAGAATCTATAAAAAAAACAACTTTAAATATTAAAGGTGCATATTCAGTAATTGTTTTAATGGATAATAAAATAGCTGCATTTCGAGATCCAAATGGAATCAGACCTTTATGTTATGGAATTTTAAACGAAGAAACTTATATTTTTAGTTCAGAAACTTGTGGAATTGATTCTATAGGTGGAACTTATATAAGAGATTTATTCCCAGGAGAAATAATTATTATAGATAAAAAATCATCCAAATTCTCTATGATAAAAAAAATCAATCATCTAAAAAAAAGAATATGTTCTTTTGAATATATTTATTTTTCTCGTCCTGATTCTTTTATTGAAAATTTAAATGTCTATAAAATCAGAGAAAAAAGTGGGGAAAAACTTTATGAACAACATCCAGTAAAAGCTGATGTAGTAATTGGGGTCCCTGATTCAGGTATACCAGCTGCTATAGGATATTCTAAAGTTTCAGGTATACCATTTAAACCAATTTTAATAAAAAATAAATATATTGGTAGATCTTTCATACTCCCCCAAAAAAAAATACGAGAAAAAATGGTTAATTTAAAATTAAATCCTATTTTACATGAAATACAAGGGAAACGTATAGTTATTATAGATGATTCTATAGTCCGTGGAACAACTAGTCGTAAATTAGTTAATATTTTAAGAAATGCAGGAGCTAAAGAAATTCATTTTAGAAGTGCTTCACCGCCAATTATTGCTCCATGTCATTTAGGAGTAAATACTCCAATAAAAAAAGATCTTTTTTTTAATGAAAAAGTTGATAAGGATCAAGTCGCTAAAATTTTAGATGTAGATAGTTTAGAATTTTTAAGTATGAAAAATTTAATAGATATATTAGGAAGTAAAAATCATTGTTTTGGCTGTTTCAATGGAGATTATCCAATTTAGAATGAAATTATGAAAAAATATGACAAGTTTATAGATAAAATTGGAAAAATTTTAAAAAATACTTATAACAAAAAAGTATTAAGTAATATAAAAAATTTTTCTGGATTTTATAAAATAAATCATGAATATAAAAATCCTGTAATTGTTTCTGGAACAGATGGAGTAGGAACAAAAATTTGTTTAGCACTAGAATATAAAAAATATAGTGTAATTGGAAAAGATTGTTTTGCAATGTGTATAAACGATATTTTATGCCATGGTGCAACTTCTTTATTTTTTTTAGATTATTTAGCTTGTAATAAAATTGATTCCTATATTATGGAAAAAATAATTAATGGCATAGCTAATTCATGTAAATTAACTAATACATGTTTTATTGGAGGAGAAACTGCCGAAATGCAAGATATATATCCCAATAATATTTATGATATAGCCGGATTTTGTGTAGGAATTGTAGATGAATGTGATATTATAGATGGAAAAAAATTAATACAAGAAAATGATGTTATAATAGGGATTCCATCATCCGGAATTCATAGTAATGGATTTTCTTTAATTAGAAAAATTTTTTCTAAAGATGATTTTGAAAAATGTTTTTTTAACAGTAAAAAACCTCTTTATGAATTACTTTTATTTCCAACGAAGATTTATTATAATTTCATTCACGTACTATTAAAGAAATTTTCTATACATGGAATTGCTAATATTACTGGAGGAGGAATTTTATGTAATCTATCTAGAATTATTCCAAACGGATTAACTGCAATAGTTAAAAAAAATGATATTTTTGTTCCATCTATTTTTTCCTTTATACAAGAAAAAGGAAAAATTTCAGATAAATTAATGTGGGAAACATTCAATATGGGGATAGGATTAATTATTATTGTATCTTCTTTAGATAAAGATCTTATTTTAAAAGAAATTATTTCTATAGGTGAGAAACCAATTATAATTGGAAATATTGTAAAAACATATAATAATAAAAAAGTTTTTTTAAAATAAATATTTTTTATTATTTAAACATGAAAAATATAACTGTTTTAGTTTCCGGAAATGGTACAAATATGAAACATATATTGAAAGCCATTAATAATGGAACATTGTATGATTTTAGGATAAATTTAGTGATTTTTGATAGAAAATGTGAGGCTATACAATATGCTATCAAAAAAAATCTTAAATTTTTTCTTTTAAAAAAAGATAAATTTTTATCAAAAAGAATAGATAATTTACTTATAAAAAGTAATCCACATATTATAGTATTATCTGGATTTCTTTCTATACTAAATAAAAATTTTTGTAAAAAATGGATCGGAAAAGTGATAAATATACATCCTTCAATTTTACCTAAATATGGAGGGAAAGGAATGTATGGAAAAAAAGTTCACGAATCAGTAATTAATAATAAAGAAAAAATATCAGGAGCAACAGTACATTACGTGACAGAAAATATTGACTCCGGAGACATTATATTGAAAAAAAAATGTAAAGTCTCATCAAATGAGACAATTTATTCTTTGTCTAAAAAAATATCTCTTATCGAAGAAGAAATATTAATTGAATCAATAAAAAAATTTTAATTATTAAATTAAATTATAAAATTTTTTATTATGAAAAATGTTTTGATTAGTGTTTATCAAAAAAATGAAAAATTATTGGAATTTGTTTCTTTTTTATCTAAAAAAGAATATCAGATAATATCTACTAGTGGAACTTATCATTTTTTAATGAAAAATGGTTTTTCACCAATAGAAGTATCTACTGTAACATCTTATCCTGAAATGTTAGATGGAAGAGTCAAAACCATACATCCTGATATATATGCTGGAATATTAGCTAATCGTTCTATTAAGAAACACGTTCAATCAATTCAAAATAAAAATATTAAACTAATTGATATTGTATTAATTAATTTTTATCCATTTAAAAAAATGAATAAAAAAAATTTAGATATAAAATCTTTAGTAGAATTTATTGATATTGGTGGTCCATCATTGCTTAGAGCTGCAGCAAAAAATTTTTTTTATGTTACTGCTATTACAGATAGCAATGATTATTCTTTAGTAAAAGATGAAATTAATTATAATGGATCAACTTCTTTAGAATTAAGAAGAAAATTAGCAGGGAAAGTTTTCAATTTGACATCTATTTATGATACTATCATTTCCAATTCTATTTTAGAAGAAAATTTTTCAAAAAATTTTCCTTTTTTTTTAAACTTTTCTTTTGAAAAAAAATTTGATCTACGATATGGTGAAAATCCTCATCAAAAAGCTGCTTTTTATGTTAATAATTTATCTGAAGATAAAAAAGGAATTATGCATAATTTCAGACAATTACATGGGAAAAAACTTTCTTTCAATAATATAAGAGATATGGATATAGCTTGGAAAATTGTTAATCAATTTTCTAATCCTACTTGTTGTATAGTTAAACATTCTACTCCTTGTGGAGTAGCAACTGGAAAAAATGTTTTGGAAGCATTTAAAAAAACTTATTATGCTGATCCAGTTTCTTCTTTTGGGGGGGTGATTGCTTTTAATTATCCTATTTCAAAAACATTAGCATTAGAAATTAATAAAATTTTTTTAGAATTAATAATTGCACCTAATTATGAGTTAAATACGAATGAAATTTTACAATCAAAGAAAAATTTGAGAATTATTATTCTAAAAGATTCAATTTCAGATAAATTAGAATTTGTTCAAGTAGATGGTGGTTTATTAATTCAACAATCCGATTATTTTTTAAACAACAAAGAAAATTATAAAATAGTTACTAAAAAAAAATTTTCGGATGAAGAAGTAAAATCTTTATTTTTTGCTCAAAAAGTTGTAAAATACGTTAAATCTAATGCAATTGTGATAGCTAGTGAAACACAAACTTTAGGAATTTCTGGAGGTCAGACTAATAGAATTTGGGCTGCAAAAGCAGCTATAAGTAGAGCATTAGAAAAGAAAAAAAAGAGATTAGTACTAGTTTCTGATGCTTTTTTTCCTTTTAGAGATATTATAGACGAAGTTGCTCATTCAGGAAGTATACAGGCAATTTTACAACCAGGAGGATCTATACGAGATGAAGAATCTATAAAAGCTTGCAATGATTATGGAATAGCTATGGCTTTTACTGGTAAAAGATATTTTAAACATTAAAAAATGAAAATTTTAATTATTGGTAGTGGAGGACGTGAACATGCTATTGGAAAAAAATTATTAAAAGATAATCCTAATATTCATTTATATTTTTATCCAGGAAATGGTGGAACTAAATTAATAGGAGAAAATATAGAAGGAGATTATTCTGTTTTAGATCTGTCTTTTTTTTCAAAAAAAAATAATATTGACCTTACAATAGTAGGATCTGAATTTATTCTTATGAAAGAAATAGTAGATTTATTTAAATTTTATAAACTAAATATAGTGGGTCCTCATTATTTAGCAGCTAGATTGGAAGGTGATAGGATTTTTGCAAAATCTTTTATGAAAAAATATGGAATTAGAAATCCTAAATATGAAGAATTTGATTCTTATGATAAGGCAATAAATTTTTTAGAAAAAAATATAATTAATTCATTGGTTATAAAAACTAATGGTTTGGCATCAGGAAAAGGAGTGATTTTGACTCATAACAAAAATGAAGCAAAACAGGCATTAAAAACTATTATGATAAAAAAGAAATTCGGAGATTCTGGAAATAAAGTTATCATAGAAGAATTTTTACAAGGAAATGAAGTTTCTATAATATCTATTTTTAATAATAAAGAAATTATTCCTTTTTTATCTTCTAAAGATTATAAAAAAATAGAAGATAATGATAAAGGATTAAATACAGGAGGAATGGGGGCAATCGTTCCTAATCCATATATGAATGATTATAATTGGATTGATTTTCAAAAAAATATATTAGAACCTACTTTAGAAGGGATAATGTCAGAAAAATTAAATTTTTTTGGTTTTTTGTATTTTGGATTGATTATATCTAATAATAAAATTTATTTATTAGAATATAATACTAGAATGGGGGATCCTGAAACACAATCTTTATTACCATTAATGAAAAGTAATTTTTTTAAATTATTGATGAATGCTTTTAATGGAGAAAAAATAAATATTTTATGGAAAAATTATTGTTCTTGTTGTGTTGTTTTATCTTCAAAAGGATATCCAGAAAAATACAGTAAAGGAAATGTTATAAAAGGTATAAATCTTATAGAGGAACCCTTTTATATAGCCGGAGCTGATAAAAAAAATGATAAATGGATTACTTCTGGGGGAAGAGTTTTAAATATAATAGGAATAAGTTCTTCTATAAAAGAAGCAAGAAATATAGCTTATAAAAAAATAGAAAAAATTCAATTCAATGATCTTTATTATCGTAAAGATATCGGTTTATTTTAATTTAAATAATAATAAAAAAAAAATTAAATGAAAAAAGATTTAATCATTGTATTGGATTTTGGATCTCAATATAGTAATTTAATTGCAAAAAGAATAAGAGACATAGGAGTATATACTTTATTATATTCATATAATCTATTATCTATAAAAGATATTTTATCAAAAAAACCTAAAGGAATTATTTTATCGGGTGGACCTTTTTCGGTTTATAAAAAAAATTCGCCAAAAATATCTAAAGAAATTTTAGAAATTAACATTCCATTACTTGGAATTTGTTATGGAATGCAATTAATTTCTTTTTTATTAGGTGGAGTTATCCATCAATCTAATATTAAAGAATACGGAAAAGCACTTTTAAAAATAAAATGTAAAAAAAATCCATTATTTAGTGGGATTCCTAAAGATAGACATACTACAGTTTGGATGAGTCATTTTGATGAAATAAAAAAAATTCCAAATGAATTTGATGTTATAGGATCAACTTCATCTTGTACATTTGCAGCTATAGCTCATAAAAAAAAAGATATTTATGCTGTTCAATTTCATCCTGAAGTAAACAATACAGAATATGGAAATTCCATATTAAAAAATTTTATCGATAAAATTTGTAAATGTGATCGTAATTGGAAATTAAATAATATTATACAGATAATTATTAGTGATATAAAAAATAAAGTATCTAATAATAAAGTTATATTAGGATTTTCTGGGGGATTGGATTCTTTTGTTACCGCATTTTTAATTCATAAAGCTATTGGAAAACGTTTACATTGTATTTTCGTAGACACAGGATTATTTTTCGTAAAAGAAAAAAATACAATTTTTTCTTTCTTTCATAAAATGAATATTTCTATTAAAGAAATAAATGCTGAAAATAAATTTTTATCTAAATTGAATGGAATTAGTAATCCGGAAATCAAAAGAAAAATAATAGGAAAAGAATTTATTAATCTTTTTGAAGAAGAATCCAAAAAAATTAAAAATGTAAAATTTTTAGCTCAAGGAACTATATATTCAGATGTAATTGAATCTTCAAATAATTCAAATGAAAAACTAAGTAATTCTATAAAATCCCATCACAATGTAGGAGGATTACCAAAATATATGAAATTAAAAATTATTGAACCATTAAAAATGTTATTTAAGGACGAAGTTAGAAAAATAGGAAAATTATTGAAAATTCCAAATGATATTTTATATCAGTATCCATTTCCAGGTCCAGGTTATAGCATCAGAATTATAGGAAAAATAAATAAAAAAAAAATTAATATTTTAAAAAAAGCAGAAAATATTCTTTTACAAGAATTAATTAATTATAATTATTATAATTTTATAAGCCAAGCTTTTATAATTTTATTACCTATTAAATCAGTAGGAGTTATGGGGGATAAAAGATCATATCAATATACTGCTGTATTACGATCAGTAAATACTGAAGATTTTATGACTGCTACATTTTCAAATTTATCTTATGATTTTTTAGAAAAAATTTCAAGTAGAATCATTAATGAAGTTGATGGTATCAATCGTATGTTATACGATATATCGTCAAAACCTCCATCTACTATTGAATGGGAATAAAATATTTAAATCATCATATGAATCAATTTATATAAATTTTTTTTTAATTCTGTTCTAGGTGATATTAAATCTATAAATCCATGTTCCATTAAAAATTCTGAAGTTTGGAATCCTTTTGGTATATCTCTTCCTATTATTTCTTTAATAACCCTAGGGCCAGCAAAACCAATTAATGCACCTGGTTCTGCAATATTAATATCTCCAAGTAAAGCGTAAGAAGCGGTTACCCCCCCCGTAGTTGGATCAGTAAGTACTGATATATAAGGTAAATTAGATTCTCTTAATTGAGTAAATCTAGCTATTGTTTTAGCCATTTGCATTAAAGAAAAAGAAGATTCCATAATTCTTGCTCCTCCAGATTTTGATATTAAAATATATGGTAGTTTTTGATCAATACAATATTTTATTGCTCTAGATATTTTTTCACCTACTACAGACCCCATAGATCCGCCTATAAAAGAAAAATCCATACAAGATATTAACACTTTTATTCCCCCTATTTTTCCTTTTCCTGTTCTAATAGCATCATATAAATTTGTTTTTTTTCTAGCTTCTGTTATTCTATCGGTATATTTTTTATAATCTATCCATTTTATAGGGTCTTTACTGGTAATTTTTATATTCATTTCCATAAATTTTCCATTATCGAAAAGAATTTTAAAATATTCTTTACTATGAATTCTTACATGATATCCATCTTCTGGATTAACATATGCATTCTTTTTTAATTTTTCGGTATCTACTATTTTTCCATTAGGAGTTTTATACCATAAACCTTTAGGTAAATCTTTTCTATCATCTATGGATGTTAAAATTTTTTTCTTTTTTCTTAAAAACCAATCCATGAATTATTTTATAAAGTATTAATATTGTTCATTAATTCAAAATATTTTTTTAATAATCTTTTAAAAGATTTTTCACCTTCTCTTAACCAAATTCTAGGATCATAATATTTTTTATTTGGAATATGTTTACCTTGTGGATTTCCTATTTGTTTTTTTAAATATTCTTTATTTATTTTCATATAATCTCGTATTCCAGAAGTAAAAGCGTATTGTAAATCAGTATCAATATTCATTTTAACTACACCATAATTAATTGATTTTTTTATTTCTTCTTTAGAAGAACCGGATCCCCCATGAAAAACTAAAGAAATTGGATTTTTTTTAGTATTCATTTTTTGTTGTACATATTCTTGTGATTTTTTTAAAAGATCAGTACGTAAAATAACATTTCCAGGTTTATATACTCCATGAACATTTCCGAATGATGCTGCTATAATAAAATTTTCACTTATGTTCATTAATTTTCGATAAGCATAATATACATCTTCTGGTTGAGAATAAAGTTTTTTGTTCTCAATATTAGAATTATCTATTCCATCTTCTTCTCCACCAGTAACACCTAATTCTATTTCAATTGTCATTTTATAATTAGTCATTTCTCTGAAATATCTTTCGCAAATTTTTATATTATTTTCTAAAGATTCTTGAGAAAGATCTAACATATGAGAACTAAATAAAGTAGTTCCAAATTTTTGGTGGTAATTTTTATTAGCTTCTATTAATCCATCTATCCAAGGTAAGAAAAATTTAGAACAATGATCCGTATGAAGTATTACTGTTGCTTTATAAAATTTAGCTAACTCATGAATATGCATTGCTGCTGATATAGAACCTTTTACAGCAGCTTCTTGTTTATTTTTATTTTTAATTGAACCAATTCCAGCATTAAAAATTGCACCTCCATTAGACAATTGAATAATAATAGGTGAATTAATTTCAGAAGCGGTTTCCATTGCGGCATTCATTGTATTGGATCCTATAACGTTTACAGCTGGTATGGCAAAAGATTTTTCTTTAGCATATTCAAATATATCTTTAACAAGATTACCGGTAATTACTCCATAAGGAAATTTTCTAGACATATTAATTACAACTTTTTGAAAGATAAACAAATGTAAAAATAAAGTATTATTATCACTATAACATAATTTTTTTTAATAAAATGTTTTTTTGAGTATATAACCATTTTACAATAAAACTATATTAATTATAATTATGTTAGAGTCAGGTACGTTGAAAATATGCAATGCATCAGCCGGATCAGGAAAAACTTTTTTTTTAATTAAAAACTATTTATATATATTATTTAATAGTAATGATCCAAAAAAATTTAAGACTAATTTAGTTTTAACTTTTAATAAAAAATCATGTGATGATATAAAAAATCATATTTTAGAATGCATTAAAGATTTTTCTAATCAAAAAATTAGAAATAAATATAATATTTTTTATAATTTTATTATAGATAATTGTCAGTTAACAAAAGATGAATTATATAAACGTTCTAAAAATATAGAAAAAGAAATTTTTTCTGATTTTTATACTTTTTCCAATAGTATTAGCACTATTGATAAATTTACTTATCGCATTATTCGATCTTTTTCTCCTAATTTATCTTTAGAGATGAATTCTCATAATTTTTTATCAAAAATCGTTGATAATATTATATATAAAATAAAAAATTCAAAAAAATATTACAGAAATTTTATTCAATTTTTTATAGAAGAAATAAAACATGGAAAAAATTGGAATTTAAGAAAAGAAATATATAATATAGCTCTCATAATGATTAATGAAAATCATTTTTTTCATATGAAAAAAATGAAAAACTTTTCTAAAGAAAATTTAATTCAACTAAAACATATTATAAGGAAAAGAACTAAAAAATTTGAAAATCTTTGTAAAGAACAAGGTAATAAATTTTTTAATTTTCTCGAAAAGAAATCAATTCCTAAAAATTGTTTTATCTACTCAGATATTCCAAATTTTTTTATAAAGTTTTTAATGGAAAATATTATTATAAATCCTTTTAAAAAAAGGATTGAAATAAATGTAAAAAATAAAAAAATTTTTTCTAAAAATTTTATAAAAGAAAATAAAAAAAAAACCATAAAATTAATAAGATATATTATTTCTTTATATAAAGAAACAAAATATCTATATGAAAAAAATATCTCATCTTATATTTTAGATAAATTTTTTTTAAAAAGTATTAATCTATTATCCATAGTTGACGAAATAAATAAAGAATTTACTTTAATAAAAAGAGAAAATAATATCCTTTTAAAGGAAGAACTCAATCAAGTTCTTTATGAAAGAATTAATCATTCATTACCTAAAATTTATGAAAAAATTGGTATACAATATAAATATTATTTTATAGATGAATTTCAAGATATATCATATATGCAATGGAAAAATATTGAAATATTGATTGAAAACTCATTATCAGAAAATGGTTCAGCTATCGTAGTAGGAGATCCTAAACAATCTATTTATAGATGGAGAGGAGGAAATTCGCAACAATTTTTTCATTTAATTTATTCTTATAGCACTGCTTATAAAAAAAAATTAGAAATTTTAAAATATAATTTTCGTAGTTGTAAAGAAATTGTCAAATTCAATAATTCATTTTATCCATTTATATCAAAAATATTTAAATGTTTAATTTATAAAAATTTATATAAAAATGCTAAACAAAAAATACATCATATAAATGATACGGGATATGTAAGATTACAACTAATTAATGCAATTAATAGGAAAAAATATAGAGAAAATATATATAAAAATGTTATTATTCAAATAAAAAAACTTTTAGAAAAAAAATATTCTTTTTCAGATATAGCAATTCTAGTCAGAACAAATGAAGAAGGTAGTTATTTATCAGATAAATTAATTATGAACGGAATAAATGTAAATACATCTATATCTTTTTTGATAAAAAATTATTTTGAAATACAAATAATCATAAATTTTTTATATTTTTTAAAAAATCCTTTGGATCAAGAAAAAAGAGTTTCTTTAATTTTATTATTAATAAAAAGTAATATAATTAAAGTTACTAAAAATTATATACATAATTTTATTAAAAAAATTATCCATTTACCTATGGAATATTTTATTAAGGAAATTTTTTTTTCTTTGAAGAAAAAGAAAAAAAATGTAATAAATATATTTATAGAAAATAAATTATATAATAAATCTATATATGATATATCAGAATATATTATTGATTTTTTTGATTTATTAAGTAAAAATAATTTAATATATATTTATACATTTTTAGATTTTGTTTACAGATTTACAAGAAAAATTGGAAATTCAATTATAGATTTTTTAAAATATTGGGAAGATAATAAAGATAATATTATTATTAGTAATAATTTTAAAAAATCTATTCGAATTATGACTATTCATAAATCTAAAGGATTACAATTTCCTGTAGTAATTTTACCTTTTGTTGATTGGAATTTATATTTAAATAGTGAAAAAATAAAATGGATTGACATTAATCCAAAATTATATATGGGAATAAATAGTTTATTTTTAGAAATAAAATCATATTATAAAAATATAAACAGTATACGAGAAATTTATGAAAAAATATTATCGAATACAATATTTGATAATATTAATTTATTATATGTCGCTACTACTCGTCCTACTAAACAACTTATTATTTTATCTAAAATTGAAAAAAATCAATCATATATATCTTATTATATCATAGAATTTTTAAAATATTATAATATGTGGAATTCAAAAAAATATAATTATTCTTTCCAAAAAAAGAATTATTAAATGAAAATTTTTATTTTACGTGTTTATCAGCGTGATAAGAAGATCTAACCAATGGGCCACTTTCTACATATAAAAATCCCATTTTTAATCCAATTTTTTTTAAATCTTGAAACATTTCTGGACTAATAAATGTATATATAGGATAATGTTTAGAGGAAGGTTGTAAATATTGACCTATTGTTAATATATCTACCTTAGATTTCTTTATATCTATCATAGTATCGATAATTTCTTCTTTTGTTTCACCTAACCCCAACATTATTCCTGTTTTTGTTCTTATTTTATGATTTTTTATTTTTATATATTCTAATACTTCAAGACTCCTATTATATTTTGCTTGAACACGAACTTTTTTGGTTAACCTAAAAACTGTTTCTACATTATGAGAAATTATTTCTGGTTCAATATTAATAATTTCTTCTATTATTTTTTTATCTCCTTTAAAATCAGGAATTAATGCCTCTATGGTAATAGAATTATTTAAATTTCTTATTTTTTTTATGGTTTCTACCCATATAGAAACCCCCATATCTTTTAAATCATCTCTATTTACAGAAGTTAAAACAACATGTTTAGTTTTTAATGTCATTATAGATTCTGCTATTTTCTTAGGTTCTTCCCTATCTAATTTTTTTGGTCTTCCTTTTTTTATTCCGCAAAATCTACAAGATCTTGTACATATATTTCCTAATATCATAAAAGTAGCTACTCCTTTTCCCCAACACTCCCCTATGTTTGGACAACTTGCGCTTTGACATACTGTATTTAAATCATTTAATTTTATAAGATTTTTTATTTTTTGATAATTTTTTCCTATAGGAAGTTTTACTCTTATCCATTTTGGTTTTTTATGATTCATAATTTTGAATATTTATATATGAAATTAAAAAATAAATTTTATTTTAAATTTTTATGAAAATATTAATAAAGGATCTAATTTATCAATTAGAAAATTTAGCTCCAATAGAATATGCAGAGCCATATGATAATGTGGGTTTAATAATAGGATCTTATAATCAAATAGTTACAAATATATTAATTACGTTAGATTTAACGGAAAATGTTTTAATAGAATCAATAAAAAAAAATTGTAATTTTATAATAACTTTTCATCCTATTATTTTTAAGCCAAAAAAAAGTCTAATTATAGAAAATATTTATGATAAAATTATTATTCATGCATTAAAGAATGATATATCTATTTATGTTATTCATACAAATCTAGATTCTATTTGGGAAGGTACTAATTCTTATATAAGTAAAATTTTAAAAATTAATAAAGAAAAAGTACTAATTCCAAAAAAAAATATTTTAAAGAAATTGTATACCTATGTTCCATTAGATTACGCTAAAAAATTAAGAAATTCTTTATTTGATGCTGGAGCGGGAAATATTTCTGATTATAGTCATTGTAGTTATAATATTAATGGAATAGGAAGCTATATGGGAAACGAAAAAACTAAACCATTTCGTGGTAGTAAAAAAAAATTTCATATGGAAGAAGAAACATGTATTAGTGTAATTTTTCCATATTACAAATGGAATAAAATAAAAAAAGCACTTTTTAAAAATCATCCTTATGAAGAAATTGCTTATGAAGTACATAATATAGAAAATATTAATTTTAGAGTTGGAATAGGGATTATTGGAATTCTTGAAAAAGAAATGAATGAATATGATTTTCTATTTTTTTTAAAAAAAAAAATGAATTTATTGTTTATAAGACATTCTCAATTAAGAAAAAAAAATATAAAAAAAGTATCAATAATTACTGGATCTGGTAGTTTTGGAATAATTCCCGCTATGAAAGAAGGATCAGATGTTTTTATTTCTTCTGACATAAAATATCATGATTTTTTCAAATCAAATCAAGAAATGTTGATTGTAGATATAGGACATTATGAATCAGAAAAATTTGTAAAAAAAATGTTAAAAACTTTTTTGGAAAAAAAATTTCCTTCTATTTTTGCTTATGAATCAAAAATTGATACTAATCCAGTTAAATATTTTTCATAAAAAATGATTCGTGAAATAAAAAAAAGTAATAAAAATTCTATAGTAGAAAAATTGAAAATATTATATAATATTCAATTAATAGATACTAGAATAGATGAAATAAAAAAATTTAGAAATAATCTTCCAGAAGAAATAAAAAATATGAATAATGAATTATATAATATAAAAAATGATTTAAATAATCTTGAAAAAGAAATTTGTTCTATAAAAAATAACATAAATAAAAAAGAAGAAGATATTAAAAAATCTGAAAATTTAATTATAAAATATAAAAATCAAAGAAACAATGTAAAAAACAGCAAAGAATTATATTCAATTGATAAAGAAATTGATTATCAAAAATTAGAAATTCAATTATTGAAAAAAAAAATTAATGAATTAAATATTATAATGAAAAATAAAAAAAAATTAATAATTGATAAAGAAAATACATTAAATAATAAAAAAAAACATTCTTCTTATAAAGAAGAAGAATTTAACAATACTTTATCAAAAAATGATAAAGAGGAAAAAATTTTATATGAAAAATCATTAAAGCTTTCTAAAAAGTTAGATGAAAAATTATTAAAGTCTTATCAAAGAATAAGAGAAAAAGTAAAAAATGGAATCGCTGTAGCTCCAGTTGAACGAGGTGCTCCTTTAGGATCTTATTTAGCTATAACTCCTCAAAAATATTCTGAATTAATTCAAAGAAATAATATTTTAATAGATGAACATAGTGGAAGAATATTAATAGATAATGAACTAGCTAAAGAAGAGAAAAAAAAATATCTTATTTATCAAAATAAAATAATAAAATAAAAAATCTTAATTATAATGGTAGTTACTTATTCTTCAGATAATAAGAAAATTATTATGAAAAACTTCAAATTATTTGAGGTAAATTCGGGAGAGAAAAAAAATTTTTCAAATTTTTTTTCTAGAAAAGCTAATGTAATAATGTTTATATGTAATCATTGTCCATATGTTAAACATATTAATCATAAAATTGTTAGTTTATCAAACTATTTTAGTTCTAAAGAAATATCTTTTTTAGCAATTAATCCAAACGATCCTGATCAATATCCTCAAGATTCTCCAAAAAATATGAAAAAAATATCCATTCAATTTGGATATACTTTTCCTTATTTTTTTGATGAAACTCAAGAAGTGGCAAAATATTATCAAGCAAAATGCACACCTGAATTTTTTATTTTTTCGGGAAATGGAATATTAATATATAATGGACAATTTGACAATTCTAGACCAGATAATAATTTACCTATTACTGGAAACGATATAGTACATATATTAAAAATGATTTTATTTAAAAAACTAGATAAAACAAAATTACCAATCATAAAAAATAGTTATGGATGTAGTATTAAATGGAAAGTTTAATTATATCATAGTAATTTTGTATTATAGTTAAAAAATATTGAATTGTTTCAGATAAACTTTTTTTTAATATTCCTCCTGATGCATTTTTATGTCCACCTCCCCCAAAATATTTTTTAGAAAATTTATTTACATCAAAATCGCCCTTTGAACGAAAAGAAATTTTAATAGGATATTCATCCTTTTCTTGAAAAAAGAATACAGATAAAATAACATTTTTGATCCCTAAACCATAACCAACAATTCCATCAGAATCCCCCTGTTGATATGGATAAAAAATATCAGATGATTTTATACTAGTATAAGCAATATGATATTTTTTTATAACTTTTAATCTATTTAATGCTATAGATAGCAATTTCAATTTATTTTCATTATATTTATCATTATATTTATTATAAATATTATGTAGATCTAAATTATTTTTCATTAATTTCGATGCAATTAAATGAGTTTCTGAAGTTACAGAAGGAAACCGAAAACATCCTGTATCCATCATTATACCAATATATAAACATGTAGAAATTTTTTGATCGATTTTGTCTAAATTATTCATATCTGATATTATTCTATATACTAATATACTTGTAGCTGGTACGGTTGAATCATGGATCATGACATCAAATTTAGTAGGATTAGGATGATGATCAATCAAAATTTTTTTAGATACAGAATTATAGAGTAATTCTTTTATAGCAGTACTTATCCTTGAATAATTATTAAAATCTATAAAAAAAATAAAATCTGATTTAAAAATAATTTTTTTTACTAAAAAATAATTTTTTTTATTACAAAAAATTATTTTTTCAGTTCCTGGGAGCCAGGATAAATTTTCTGAAAATTTTGTAGGAGATACTATATTTACATTGTATTTTAACTTAATAAAATAAAACATAAGTGCTAAAGATGATCCTAAAGCATCTCCATCTGGATTATTATGAACTAATAATAGTAGATTCTTATTTTTTTGAATTTTTTTAAAAAATGACATAAAAAACTTATTTTTTTTTTAATCCTAATTCTTTTCCCTTTTTTAACATAAAATAATAAGCTGAACTAAAATCATTAGATATTTTTCCTTCTAAAATAGAATTTTTAATATAATTTTTTATAATTCCTATTTTTTTACAAGGATTAATATCAAATGCACTCATAATATCATTTCCGGATATTGGAGATTTCCAATTCATAATACAATCTTTATTCTCTATTTGTTTTATTCTCTTGATAAGAAAAGATATATTATTCTCATATTGTTTTTTTTTTTCTATACTACCAGTAGTAATATCAGATAAACTTAACTTTATTAAGTCTTCTATATCGTTTCCTAAATCAAATAATAATCTCCGTATTGCAGAATCACTAATATTATTTCCTACTAATGAAATTGGTCTATAACTATTTTTGACCATTTTTTTTACATATTTTAAAATATTTCCTTTAGGTAATTTTAGTCTTTTGAAAATATTAGAAATCATTTGACTACCTACATATTCGTGTGAATGAAAAGTCCAACCTACTTTTGGAAAAAATTTTTTTGTTTGAGTTTTTCCTATATCGTGTAATAATCCTACCCATTTTAACCATAAAGAATTACATTTTTCTCGACTTAAATTATCAACTACTTGCAAAGTATGATAAAAATTATCTTTATGTTTAAATCCATCTTTTTCTTCTATTCCTTCTAATACAGATAATTCTGGTAATATAATTGATAATAATCCAGATTTTTTCATTAATAGTAATCCAATAGATGGTTTACTAGATAATAATATTTTATTAAATTCTTCTATAATTCTTTCTTTAGGAAGAATATTAATTCTATTCTTATTTTTTTTTATAGATTGGAATGATTTTTTTTCAATAAAAAACTGAAGTTCAGTAGCAAATCTTATAGCCCGTAACATTCTCAGGGGATCATCTGAATAAGTAATATCCGCATTTAATGGAGTCTTCAATATTTTATTTTTTAAATCTGATACCCCTCCAAAAGGATCTATTAATTCTCCATAATTATTACTATTTAAACTAATAGCTAAAGTATTAATTGTAAAATCTCTTCTATTTTGATCATCCTGTAATGTCCCTAATTTTACAATTGGATTTCTACTATTTGGATTAGGATAGGACTCAATTCTAGATCCAACAAATTCTATTGTTTGATTATCGTATTTAAGCATTGCAGTCCCATAACGTTTAAACATCCTTATAGGATGAAAAACTTTAGTATATTTATAAATATTTTTAGCCACTTCTTTAGCTAACCGTATTCCTTCTCCTATTGTTAGGATATCTAAATCGCATGACTTTATTTTTCTTAATAATAAGTCACGGACATATCCGCCTATTATATAACTATCTTGTTTTATTACTTTAGAAGAATGACTGACAATTTGAAATATATTTTTTCTAATAGCTTTTGATAAATTCATATTATACACGTAATATGTTAAAATTATTTGAATTAATCTCTATAATTTTTGATCCATTGTAAATAGATTTTTCATTTCTTCTTAAATTTACTGCATAATCTATACTATTTAAAATAATCGGATTAATTTCTTTAAATTTCATAGGAGTTTTTCCTCCTGAAAAATTAGCAGAAGTAGAAACAATAGGTCTATTTAATTCTTTAATTAAACAATTGCAAAATGAATCGTGAGTTAAACGGATTGCTAATTTATTTTTATTATGAATAAATTTAATTAAATTATTTTTAATATTGTTATAAACTATTGTAATTGGTTTTTGTTGATTAATAAAATTATCTAATATTATTTTTTTAGTAAAATCAGTAATATTTCCAACTAAATTTCGTAAACGATTAATATTGTCTACCAAAATAATCATAGATTTTATGTGATTTCGTTTCTTTATTTCATATATTTTTTTTATAGCATTTATGTTAAAAGCATCGCATCCCAACCCCCATACAGTATCTGTTGGATATAACAAAATTTTTCCTTTTTTTAATATTTTTAAACTTTTTTCTATTTCCTTAGAAAAAGACATAATTTATACGGATATATTATGTGTTCTTAACGCATCATTTAATGAAGTTTTTTTATTGGTGCTTTCTTTTCTTTTTCCTATTATTAAAGCACATGGAACATAAAATTTTCCTGCAGGAAAATTTTTAGGATAAGATCCCGGAATAACTACTGAATTTTCAGGAATTACTCCTTTTATTTCAACAGGTAGATTATTATTAGTCACATCAAAAATTTTAGTGGATGTAGTTAAAACTACATTAGCTCCTAATACAGCACCTTTTTTTATAAGCACACCTTCAACCAGAATACACCTAGAACCTATAAAAACGTCATCTTCAATTATCACTGGATTAGCTTGTACAGGTTCTAAAACACCTCCTATGCCTACTCCCCCACTTATATGTACTTTTTTTCCGACTTGAGCACAACTACCTACTGTTGCCCATGTATCTATCATAGTGCCTTCTCCAATATATGAACCTATATTAACGTAAGAAGGCATTAAAACTACTCCAGGGGCTATATACGAACCATAACGAGCTATAGCATGAGGGACTACTCTGACACCCTTTTCTTTAAATTTTTTTTTTATGGGGATTTTATCATAAAATTCAAACGGTCCAAATTTAATTTTATTCATTTTTTTGACTGTAAAAAACATTATTATAGCTTTTTTTATCCATTCATTAACTATCCATTTTTCATCTAAAAATTCGCATACTCTAATCTTACCATTTTCTATATGATCAATTACTTCTATAATTGATTGTTTTATATTTTGATCAATTGACCATATATCTTTTTTATTCCATGAATTTTCTATTTTTAACTTTAATTTATTCACTTTTTTCTATATAAATTTGATATATGAATTAAATATAATAAAAATATTATAATAGATGGGAAAAATATTAGGAATAGATTATGGAATAATTATTACTGGATTATCCATAACGGATCAAAATAAAATATTTGCATTTGGATTAGACGCTATTCCAACTAAAAAATTAATGATATATTTAGAATCAATAATTTATAAAGAAGAAATTGAAAAATTAATAGTAGGATTACCAAAAAAATTAAATAATAATCTTGAATTTTTTTTAGAAAAAAAAATTCAAGATTTTTTGGCTGTTTTTTGCAAAAAATATCCAAAAGTATCAATAATAAGAATAGATGAACGTTTTACTTCTAAATTATCTTTTTATTATATGATATCATCTGGGCTAAAAAAAAATAAGAGAAAAAAAAAAATTTTAAATAAAATTAGTGCCACTATAATTTTACAGTCTTATCTTAGAAAGATTACATTAAAAAATAAAAATTTATAGATTATAATATAAAATGATATTACCTATAATATTTTATGGGAACCCTATTTTAAGGAAAAAGAATTTAGATATAGATGCTATATTATATAAAAAAGAAATTAACCAATTGATAAAAGATATGTTTGAAACTATCCATCAGGTAAAAGGATTAGGATTAGCAGCTCCACAAATAGGAAAAAATATAAGAATTTTTATAGTAGATATTCCATTTATTATTGGAAAAAAAGTTAAAAATTATAAAGAAGTATTTATTAATGCAAAAATAATAAAACTTTATGGAAAAGAGTATTTTTTTAATGAAGGATGTCTAAGCTTTCCGGGAATTAATAGTTATATAAAAAGAAAATCTAATGTATTAATTGAATATTATAATAACAATCTAGAAAAAAAAAAAAAAATATTTACTGGAATCTGTGCCAGAGTTATATTACATGAATATGATCATATAGAAGGAAAACTTTTTATTGATTACTTATCAAAAAGAAAAAAAAAGTTAATAGAAAAAAAATTATCTTCTATAAAGAATATGAATAGTGAATAAAATTAATAAATAAAATCTATTAATTTCTTAAGAGTACTTGGATCATTATATGAAATATCAGATAATACTTTTCTATTAATTTTAATATTTTTTTTATATAATTTATTAATAAAATCAGAATAAGATTTTCCATATTGACGGACTCCTGCATTTATACGTTGAATCCAAAGAGATCTAAAATCTCTTTTTCTTTTTTTTCTACCTGAAAAAGCATACAAAAAGGATTTCTCTACTGCATTTTTCGCAACAGTATAAACTTTACTTCTTGCACCATGAAATCCTTTAGCTAATTTTAAAATTTTCTTTCTTCTTCTTCTAGAAGCAACTGCATTTGTAGATCTTGGCATAATTATATTTGTTTCTTAATATTTTTAAAATCAGATTTCTTTAGTAAAGAAAACTTATTAAGATGACGTTTTCTTTTTTTAGATTTTTTCGTAAGTAAATGGCTTTTAAATGAATGTTTTTTTTTTATAAAACCACTACATGTTTTTTTAAATCTTTTTTTTGATCCTGATTTTGTTTTTAATTTTGGCATTGGAATAATTTATTTTGTAATAATTTTTTTTGGAGCTATAATCATATACATCCTTTTTCCTTCCATAACTGGCATCTGTTCTACTTTTCCATATTCTTCTATTTCTTCAGCAAATTTTAATAATTTAATTTTTCCTTGTTCTTTATAAACTATAGAACGACCTTTAAAAAAAACAAATACCTTTACTTTATCTCCTCGCATTAAAAATTTTTCTGCACTTTTTATTTTAACTTTACCATCATGATCACCTATTTGAGGGCCAAATCGGATTTCTTTAGTATTTACCTTTGTTTGTTTAGATTTAAATTGTTTTTTCTTTTTTTTTTGTTCGTATAAATATTTTTTATAATCTAGTATCTTACATACTGGAGGTTTTAATTTAGGATTAATCTCAACTAAATCTAAACCTATATTTTCAGCAATAGATAATATATCTTTTGTAGAATATATTCCATTTTTAATAGAGGAATCACCAACTAAACGAATTATATCCGAATTAATATTATTATTAATACGATGAATATTTCTTTTTTTATATATTGGTCGATATACTTTCCTTTTCTTATTTATCCTCGAATATTTTTTTTTTATAGTATTAAAAAGTTTAAAAATTGATTTTACTTAAAATATTTTTAATTCCATCAATATAAGAAAATTTTCCTATATGTCCTATACCATGACACCTCAATGAGATAGATTTTTCTCTTTCTTCTTTTTCTCCTAAAATAATCATATAAGGTATTTTTTTATTTTCAGAATCTCTAATTCTTTTATTAATTTTTTCATTTCTATTATCAATAAAAACTCTAATATCATTATTTAACATTAAATTTAAAATTTTTTTTGCATATATTATATATTTATCACTAATAGGTAAAATTACTACTTGATCTGGCACCATCCATAAAGGAAAATTTCCTTTAGTATGTTCTATCATTATTGCAATAATCCGTTCTAAAGAACCAAATGGGGCTCTATGAATCATTACAGGTCTATGTTTTTCATTATTTTTTCCTCTGTAATAAAGATCAAATCTTTCGGGTAAATTATAATCTAATTGAATAGTTCCTAGTTGCCAGTCTCTTCCTAAAGAATCTTTTATTAAAAAATCCAATTTAGGTCCATAAAATGCTGCTTCTCCATAATGAATAGTAGCTTTTATATTTTCTTCTTTAACTAATTTAAGAATTATTTTTTCTGCTTTTTCCCAATTCTCTTTAGATCCTATATAATCATGATTATTATTAGGATCTTTTAAAGAAATCCTAACTTTATATTCCAAAAAACCTAAACATTGAAATATATAAAATACTAAGTTTATAACTTTTTTAAATTCTTTTGATAATTGATCATACGTACAAAAAATATGTGCATCATCTTGAGTAAAAGCTCTAACTCGAGTTAACCCATGAAGTTCGCCACTTTTTTCGTATCTATACACAGTTCCAAATTCAGCAAAACGTTTAGGCAAGTCCCGATAAGACCATTCTTGAGATCGAAAAATTTCACAATGATGAGGACAATTCATAGGTTTTAATACAAATTCTTCTTTATTACGAGGTGTTTCAATAGGCTTAAAGCTATCTTTTCCATATTTATTCCAATGTCCACTTTGGATATACAATTTTTTATTTCCAATATGTGGAGTAATTACCATTTCATATCCTGATTTTTTTTGTATATCAATTAAAAATTTTTCTAAATTACTTCTAATTATAGTTCCTTTTGGTAACCATAATGGTAATCCAGCGCCTACATTATTAGAAAAAGTAAATAATTTTAAATTTTTACCTATTATTCTGTGATCTCTATCTGAATGAATCCATTTATTATTATTTTCATTCATATACAAAAATTTATTTATAAAAATAAATATAATTTTGCAGCTATTATACTACCTAAAATCGGACCTAAAATTGGTACCATTGCATAATCCCAATTACTCCCTCCTTTTTTAGGGATAGGGACAATAGAATGAATGATTCTAGGTCCTAAATCTCTAGCCGGATTTATAGCAGGGCCAGTAACTCCTCCCAAAGATAGAATAATACCTAAAATTAATAAAGAATTCGGTAAATATCCTATAGAACCAATCCACATTGGAAATTTTTTATCTATAAATACTAAAAATCCATTTGATCTAATAAAAAATGAAATAAAAATAAATACAAAAGTTGCTAAAACTTCGCTAAAAAAATTAGAAAAAAAATTTCTAATTCCAGGAATAGTAACAAAAACAGATAATTTATCTTGTTCATTTTTTGTTAATGAAAAATAATCTTTATATAAAATCCATACCATTAAAGATCCTAGCATAGATCCAATTATTTGAGAAATAATATAATAGGGGACTACATTCCAATTAATTTTTCCAATTATCGCATAACTTAATGTTACACAAGGATTTAAATGTGCTCCACTATAAGGATCTGCCACTACTATTCCCATAAATACGGCTAAAGCCCATCCTATAGTAATAGTTAACCATTCGCCATTTTTTTCATTTCCTTTAGTTTTTGACAATACAACATTAGCTACTACTCCATTACCTAAAAGCACTAAAATTGTTGTCCCTATAATTTCTGCATATATTTCTTTCATAAGAATTTAAAATATTTTTATTTACTTTTTTTATTGTAAAGACCATGCTCTAACTGTTTTAATTGCTTTTTCCCAACCTCTAATTCTATCCATACGATTTTCCATTTTTTTTGGATAAAAAACAATTTTATTCATATTCCATTTACTTTTTATATCTTCTAAACTAGTCCAATAGTTTACCGCTAATCCTGATAAATATGCTGCACCAGCAGCGGTTAATTCTGATATTTTATATTTTACTACTTTTACATTTAAAATATCTGACTGAAACTGCATTAATAACTGATTTACTGTAGCACCTCCATCAACACGGAGTTCCTTAATAGGAATTCCAGAATCAGCTTCCATAGCTTTAATTACATCCATATTTTGAAATGCAATACTTTCTAAAGCTGCACGAACAAAATGAGCTGATGTAGTTCCTCTTGTTATTCCCACAATAATTCCACGAGCTTTTTGATCCCAATATGGAGCCCCTAAACCTGAAAAAGCAGGAACTATATATAATCCTTCCGTATTTTTAACTAAATTAGCTAATTCTTCGGATTGTTTAGAAGAAGATAATATTCCTAATCCATCTCTAAGCCACTGTACAACAGCGCCTGCAATAAAAACACTCCCTTCTAAAGCATATTGAACTTTATTTTTTATCTTCCAAGCTATGGTAGTAATTAAATTATTTCTAGAAAAAACTGGAATATCCCCTACATTCATTAACATAAAACATCCTGTACCATAAGTATTTTTAACCATACCAATTTTAGTACACATTTGACCAAAAAGAGAGGCTTGTTGATCACCTGCAATTCCAGAAATAGGAATTTTTTTTGATAAAATATTTCCAGTAGTATATCCAAATATTTCACTAGATGATTTAACTTCTGGTAACATAGATATTGGAATATTAAATAAATTAATCAATTCATTATCCCAATTAAGAGAATGAATATTAAATAACATAGTTCTAGATGCATTTGTAACATCTGTGACATGTATTTTTTTACCGGTTAAATTCCATATTAGCCAAGAATCTATAGTTCCAAAAGCTAAAGATCCTGAATAAGCTTTTTTTTTTGCTCCTGGAACATTATCTAATATCCATTTAATTTTAGTAGCAGAAAAATAAGGGTCTATTATAAGACCAGTTTTATTTCTAATCATTTTAGTTAATCCTTCTTTCTTAAGATAATCACAATATTGATACGTTCTTCTATCTTGCCATACTATAGCATTAAAAATGGGAATTCCTGTTTTTTTATCCCATATTACAGTAGTTTCTCTTTGATTTGTTATTCCTATAGATATAATGTTATCTCCACTTAAATTTGCTTTTAACATTGCTTCTAGTGCAACTGATGCTTGTGTAGACCAAATTTCTTCTGCATTATGTTCAACCCATCCAGGAGAAGGATATATTTGAGTGAACTCTCTTTGAGCTACTGAAATAATATTACCAATTTTATCGAAAATAATAGCTCTAGAACTAGTAGTTCCTTGATCTAAGGATAGGATATATTTTTTCATAACAAAACAAAGAAATTTAAACTTCTTTTTCTATTGTTTATTTGATGAAGGATAATAGTATTTTCTCGCTAATCTAATAAAAGAGGTTACTTGCGATTTCTCCCAATTCTTATCTTGAGAAAGTTCTTTAGACATTAAAGATGCTATTTTAGGTGCTATTTGTATTGCTTTTTTTGCATTTAAAAATAATAAACGGAATCTTCTCGCTAAAATATCTTCAATAGTTCTAGCCATTTCATAACGTACCATCCATACAACTTCAGCTTTCGTTAAACAAAATATATTATTTTTCGTAAAAATATTTTTTCCTAATGAAGGATATTTTTTTATTAAATCTTTAATATGATATTGATCTTCCCCGTATTTATCCCAATAAAAATTTTTATCATTGCTTAATGAGCAATGTGATCCATGAATTTTTAAATTTTTTGTTATGGAATAATTTTTATTTAAATGACCGATATCGATAGCTTTATTAATGGCATCTTCAGCCATTTTTCTATATGTAGTCCATTTTCCACCTATAATACTAATTAATCCAGAATAACTAATTATAATTTTATGTGATCTAGAAATATCTTTAGTTTTAGTAGAATTATTATTAGGATAAAAAAGAGGACGAAGACCAGAAAAAGCACTCAATATATCACTTTTTTTAGGTTTTTTAATAAAATATTTTTCAAAAGTTTGTAAAATAAAATCTATTTCTTCTTCTAATGGAATGGGATCCAAAATATTTTTATTATTCTTTAATTGAGTATCTGTAGTTCCTACTAAAACATGATCATACCATGGTATACAAAATAGAATTCTACCATCTTTAGTTTTAGGAATTACTATAGAATCCTCACTGCTAAAAAAAGATTTACTTAATACAATATGAGTGCCCTGACTAGGTTTAATCAATAAAGAACATTTAGGATTATCCATTTTAGAAATTGATTCAGAAAAAATACCAGTTGCGTTAATAACTACTTTCGATGAAAGAGAATATTCTTTTTTAGTTTCTATATCAACCGCTAATACTCCTGATATTTTTCCATTATTTTTTTTTAGTTCCTTAACCTGAAAATAATTTAATAAAACCCCCCCTTTTTTAACGCAAGTTTGTGCAAGATTAATAGATAAACGTGCATCATCAAATTGTCCATCATAATATAAAATTCCTCCTTTTAATCCATTATTTTTTATATCAGGAAAATTTTTTAAAACTTCATTTTTAGATAAAAAAATAGAGTTTCCAAAACTAAAAGAACCAGATAGCCATTCATACAATTTTAATCCTGTCCAATATAATATTCCCATTTTCCAACTAAAAATAGGAATAATAAATTTTTTTTTCTTCACTAAATGAGGAGCATTTTTTAATAAATACCCCCTTTCTCGTAATGCTTCATATACTAACTTTATATTTCCTTGGGCTAAATAACGGATTCCGCCATGAATTAATTTTGTACTACGACTAGAAGTCCCTTTAGAAAAATCAGATTGTTCTAAAAGAAGAGTTTTATAACCTCTCGAAGAAGAATCTAAAGCTATACCTATACCTGTGGCTCCACCACCAATAACAATAACATCCCAAATTAAAACATTTTTTAAAACGCTTAAAAATCTATCTCTATTTAAAAAATATTCCATGACATCATGATTTTTTTAAAATAGAAAATCCAAGCTTTACTATCATAATTAATTGATATATCTTAATTAAAACCAACAAAATTAAAGATATTTTCAATAAAAAAAAGTAAAATAAAAGTTTAATTCAAAAAAAAATCAAAACATATCTTTTTTATCCATTATTTTGGATAAAAAATCTTTTATCATATTGTTCCCTGAAGTAGGATTAATATTTTTCATTATTTTATTCATTCCATTAAAATTTTTTAGAAAAATATCTATTTCTTTTAAAGAAATTCCAGAACCTTTAGAGATCCTTTTTTTTCTACTAATTCCAGATGCTGAAGAGAATATATTTGGATTATTTCTTTCGTAAGGAGTCATAGATAAAATGATTGACTCTATCCTTTTAAAGGATACTATTTTATCATCTAAAAAAAATTTATTTCCTATACCCGGAATCATAGAAATTATATTTTTTATATTTCCTATTTTTCTTATTCTCTTTATCTGATCTAAAAAATCATAAAAATTAAATTGATTATCTGAAATCTTTTTATAAATTTTTTTGGTACTTTTTTCATCAAATTGTTCTTGTACCTTTTCAACTAAAGTGACAACATCCCCCATTCCTATAATCCGATTAGCCATTCTATCAGGATAGAATATTTCTATATCTTCTATTTTTTCCCCAATACTTATAAATTTAATAGGTTTTTTAATTATACTAGAAATAGTTAAAGCCACACCTCCTTTACTATCTCCATCTAATTTTGTAATGACACAACCATTAATGTTTAATGTTTTTGAGAAAATTTTAGCAGTATTTACTCCATCTTGTCCAGTCATAGAATCTACTACCAATAAAGTTTCACTAGGATGGAAAGTATTATGAATATTCTTAATTTCATCCATCATAAAACGATCTACTCCTAACCTACCAGCTGTATCAATAATTATTATATTTTTATTATTAGTAGTAGCATAACTAATTGATTGATTTATAATATCTAATACATTATTATTATCTTTTAAAGAAAATACTGGAATATTAATTTTTTTTGCTAATGCATTTAATTGATCTATAGCAGCAGGACGATAAACATCTGCAGATACTAAAATAGGATTATTCCCTTTCTTTTTTAAAAAGAATGCGAGTTTAGAAGAAAAAGATGTTTTTCCACTTCCTTGTAATCCACATATTAAAATAATAGAAGTTTTTTTTGAAATATTTATTCCTATATTTTTTCCTCCCATTATTTGAACTAATTCATCATATACAGATTTAATAATTATTTGTTTGGGATTCAAAGAGCTAAAAATTTTTTTTCCAATAGATTTATCTCTAACTTTTTTAATAAAATTTTTTACTATTTCATGATTTACATCTGAATCTATCAGAGCTTTTCCAATATCTTTTAATACAATAGAGATATTAATCTCTGTTACTTTATTATCCCCTTTTAAAATATAAAAAGCTTTGTTAATTTTTTCTTGTAAATTTTTAAACATAATAATTTTTAGTTTTTTTTACATATGATCAACCATATTTATACCTAATAAGTTCATACCAATTTTTAAAATATTTCCAATAATATGGATTATATTCATATATATATTACTATAAATGATATTTAACGGATCTATTAATTTTTTTTCTTGATATAAATGATTGAATTTTTTAGATAATTCATAAATATAATTAGCTAATAAAGATGGATTCAAATTATCAGCTGATTTTACCATAATTATTGGATATTTTTGAATAGTATTAATAACATTTTTTTCACAATCGTCTAATATAATATTATTCCATCTATAATTTATGAAAAAACATGATTTAAAAAAATTTTTTTCTAAAGAACGAATTCTAGAATAAGTATACTGAATATAAACTCCAGTTTTTCCTTTAAAATCTATAGATTTAATTGGATTGAAAATAATTTTCTTTTTTGGATCTATTTGTAAAAAGTAATATTTCAATGCACTTAATCCTACTTGTTTATAACAAATTTTTTCTCCTTTTTTTTTATTAAAAATTAAATATTTTTGAGAAAATTTATTTTTTGCAGTATGAATTATCTTTGAAAGAAGATCATCTATATTCACAACATTTCCTATTCTAGATTGCATTTTACCACTAGGTAAAAAAACCATTTCATATGACAAATGAAATAATTTTTTTACCCAAGAAAAACCTAATCGATTTAAAATACTAAAAAGTATATTAAAATGATTCTCTTGTTCTTTACCGACAATATAAATCATTTTATCTATTTTAAATTCTTTAAAACGTTTTATAGCAGTTCCTATATCTTGAGTAAGATATACAGATGTTTTATCATCTCGTAATAAAAGTTTAAAATTATAACCTTCTTTTGTTAAATCTATCCAAATAGATCCATCTTCTTTTTTAAAAAAAATTCCCCTTTTTAGTCCTTTAATTATAATTTTTTTTCCAAAATTATATATATCACTTTCATATTCGGTATGATCAAATTTTATTCCAATTTTTTCATAAGTTTTTTTAAACCCCTCATAAACCCATTTATTCATTTTTCTCCATATATCTCTAGTAGTAGAATCACCATTCTCCCATTTTATTAATAATTCTCTAGCTTTTTTTAAAATAGGAACTTCATTTTTTCTAAATTTTTTTATTTCTTCATTATATATTTTTTCGAATAAATTATAATATTTTCCAACAAAATGATCGCCTTTCATTTTAATTTTTTTTGGACTTTCTCTATCTCCAAATTTTTTCCAAGCTATCATAGATTTACAAATATGTATTCCTCTGTCATTTATTATTTGAACTTGTATAACGTTATGTCCAATCATTTTTAATATATTAGAAATAGATGATCCAATTAACATATTTCTTAAATGACCTAAATGAAGTGGTTTATTAGCATTTGGAGAAGAATATTCTATGAGAATATTCTTTTTTTGACAAAAATTAAATTTATAAATAAAATCTAAATTGGATATTTTTCTAAGAATAAAAAGATAATAATCATTATGAAAAAAAAAATTTAAAAATCCTTTAATAACAGAAAATTTAATTAATCCATTAAATTTTTTTTTTACATATTTTCCTATATTTTCTCCTATATCTTTTATAGATATAGAATTTCCAATTCTATTATAAATAGGAAATAATATTAAAGATATATCCCATGTATGATTTTTTTTAGGGTATTGAAAATTTAGTTGAATATTATCAATTTTATATAATAAAAATATTGCTTTTATCGTTACTTCTTCCACTGATTGGAATTGATGATTATCCATTATATTTTTATTTTAATAAGACTCTCCATCCAAAAGGATCTTCTGATAAATTATGTTGTATGTCTAAAAGCTTTTTTTTTAATTTAAGTGATAATCTATCATGTTTTTGTAAATTAGGTAATTCGAAATTAGTTCCTTTATAATGAATCATTTTAAAAAAACTAACAACAGCCGCAGTTCCACATCCAAATGCCTCTTTTAAATAACCTTTCTTTAATCCTTCTATTATTTCTAAAACACTTAAATCTCTCTTTTCTACTTTAATTTTTTCTCTTTCTGCTATAGAAAGTATGCTTTTGCAAGTAATTCCATTTAATATGTTTTCATTAGGTTTTGGAGTAACTAATTTATTTTTTAACCAAAAAACTACATTCATAGTTCCTGACTCTTCTATTTTTGTATGAGTAGAAGAATCGGTCCAAAGAATTTGATCAAATCCTTCTTCATTTGCTAATCTAGTTGGATAAAAAGAAGAAGCATAATTTCCGGCAGCTTTAGTAAATCCTACTCCTCCTGAAGCAGAACGACTATATTTCTCTTCTATTTTTATTTTTAAAGGATTTTTATAATAAGTATCTACTGGTGTAGATATTATCATAAACATATAATCTTTAGATGGTTTAGCAGAAAGAATTCCATTTGTTGCTATTAAAAACGGACGAATATATAAAGATTGTCCATAATTATTGGGAATCCAATCTCTATCTATATCTATTAATTTTTTTAATCCATTCATAAATATATCCTTGGGAAGGGGAGGCATTTCTAAACGAATAGCAGATTTATTAAATCTTCTAAAATTATCTTCTGGACGAAATAAAAAAACTTTATTTTTTCTATCTTTATAAGCTTTCATTCCTTCAAAAACTGCCTGTCCATAATGAAATACTAAAGAAATAGGAGATATCATTATATTTCCGAATGGTTTAATAACAGAGTTTTTCCATTTACCATTTTTAAATTCAGAACAAAACATGTGATCTGAATAAAAATTTCCAAATTTAATTTTATCAAAATTAACTTTTTTTATCCTTGAATATGATATTTTTTTTATTTTCATATATATTTTTTCATATATACATTAAAATATTACAAATTTAAATGAATGAAATAATTTATTTATGAATTTTCATTCATCATTTCTAAAACTTTTTCTACAATATCTTCTATAGACGGTTTAGAAAAATAATCTCCATCTGATCCATATGGGGGTCTATGTTCTTTAGCAGTTATTGTAACCGGAGGATAATCTAAATGATAATATCCTTTTTGACATTCTAATATATTTTGTAATATATACGCAGAAGCACCTCCAGGGACATCTTCATCTACTATTAATAATCTATTAGTTTTTTTTAAACTTTTTACTATATCTTTTTTTATATCAAACGGTAATAAAGATTGAACATCAATAATTTCAGAATCTATATTAAATTTAGATAATTCTTTAACTGCATTATTTACAATTCTCCAGGTAGAACCATAAGTTACTATCGTAATATCTTTACCTATTCTTGTTTTTTCTACTATTCCAATAGGAGTTTTAAAATTACCGAGATTACTCGGTAATATTTCTTTTATTCTATATCCATTAAGACATTCAATAACTAAAGCTGGATCATCTAAAGACAATAATGTATTATAAAAACCAGCTGCTTTAACCATATTTCTAGGAACTAATATTAAAATTCCTCTTAGATAATTAATAATTCCTCCCATAGGAGAACCAGAATGCCATATTCCTTCTAAGCGGTGCCCTCTGGTTCTAATAATTAATGGGGATTTTTGCCCCCCTCTTGTTCTATATTGTAAACATGCCAAATCATCACTAATAATTTGTAAAGCATAAAGAAGATAATCGACGTATTGTATTTCAACTATAGGACGTAATCCCCGCATAGCTAATCCGATCCCTTGTCCTATAATAGTAGATTCTCTTATTCCTGTATCAAAAACACGGGTTTTACCATATTTTTTTTGTAACCCTTCCAATCCTTTATTTACATCTCCCATTCTTCCAACATCTTCTCCAAAGATTAAAAGATCCGGATATAATTCTAATAATTTATCAAAATTATCTCTTAAAATAATTCTACCGTCTACTTTTAATGATCTCCAATTATATATGGGAAAAACTTCATTCATTCTTTTCAATGAATGTTTAGAGCTACTATACAAATGTGAAGAATAATTTTTTTGTTCTTCTTGAGATTTTGTTTTTATCCAATTTTTTAATGACTTTATGGAAGTTGAATGAAAAGAATTTGAATTTATTTGATTTAATGAAAATAGTATTTTTTTAGATGAACTAAATATTGATTTTTTAGTAATTAAATTTTTATGATATAAATCATTCATATAATTTTTTATCCAATTATAATTTGGATATTCTTCGTGTATATGTTTTATAATATTAAAAACTTCATATTTAATTTTATTAATAGATTTAATATAATTACTCCAAGCTTCTTTTTGTTTATTTTGTACATATTTTTTTGATTCTGTATCTATTTTATTTAGACGATAATCTCCATCAACTATTTTAGTTCCATTAAAATTAAATTTTAAAATCCAATCTCTAAATTTTTTTATTCCATCATTTTCTTTTTCCCATTCTAATCTTTTCTTTGATTTATATCTTTCATGTGATGAAGAAGTTGAATGACCTTGAGGTTGAGTTAAATTAGTAACATGTATAATTACTGGAACATATTCATAACGAGCTATTCTATTGGCTTTAATATATGTTTTTATAAGATTTATATAATCATATCCGTTTACTTGAAAAATTTCAATTCCTTTTTCTGTATTATTCCTACAAAATCCCTGCAAAAGATCACTAATATTTTTTTTTGAAAAATGATATTTATTAGGGACTGATATCCCGTATTCATCATCCCATATTGATAATATAATAGGAATTTGTAATACTGAAGCAGCATTTATTGTTTCCCAAAATAATCCTTCAGATATACTTGCGTTACCAATAGTACCAAATGCCACTTCATTCCCATTTTTAGAAAATTTTTTATGACTATTTTTTAAAGTATTTAATTCTCTATAAATTTTTGATGCTTGAGCTAATCCTAATAATCTAGGCATTTGAGATGCTGTACATGAAATATCTGCACTAGAATTTTTTAGTTCAGAAAGATCTTGGAAAGATCCATTTTTATCTAAAAAACGGGTTCCAAAATGAGAAGTCATCATTCTTCCAGAAGATGTAGGTTCTGCTTTTAAATTTGAATGTGCATATAATTGTGAAAAAAAACTTTTTACTGTCAATGCTCCAATCGCCAACATAAAAGTTTGATCTCGATAATATCCAGAACGAAAATCACCATTTTTAAATATTTTAGACATAGCTAACTGAGGAATTTCTTTTCCATCACCAAATATTCCAAATTTTGCTTTACCATTTAAAACTTCTCTTCTTCCTAAAATACTAATCTCTCTACTAATTCTAGCTAATTTATAGTCATCTAATATCATCTTTTTAAATGATTTAAAAGATTTTTCATTAGTGATGAAATCAGAAAAATTTTTTTTATTCATATTTTATTTTAAAAGATATAAAAAAACATAATTTTCATTTATAAATTTCTTTTTATAATTTTGAAAAATTATTATATTAATAATATGTAATATGGCCAAAATAGATATTTTTCCTGGAAATTTTACTCTTTCTATTATAAAACCAGATGCAATTGAAAACGGATATATATCTAATATTTTAATTAAAATAATGGATGATGGATTTAAAATAACAGCCATTAAAACTATTACTAGTTCTAAAAAATCAATGATAAAGTTTTATGAAATACATGAGAAGAAATCATTTTTCAATTCTTTAATAAATTTTATGTCTTCCGCTCCAATAATTCCTATGATTTTAAAAAAAAAAAATGCAGTAAAAGATTTCAGAAAATTAATAGGAAATACAAATCCATTAATTGCTAAAAAAGGAACAATAAGAAATTTATATGCAACTTCCTTAGAAAAGAATGCTATTCACGGATCTGATAATAATAGTAATGCTATAAGAGAATGTAAGTTCTTTTTTCCAAATCTATTATCTTTATAAAAATAATAGATTGATAATTATGAAATATGAAAAAAATTTTTATTTATATATTAATAATATTATTTATAACTGGATTATGGGGGATTAACATATATAATAATTTAATACAATTAGATCAAAAAATAAAAACTCAATGGAGTCAAATTGAAAGTGTTTATCAAAGGAGATCAGACTTAATTCCAAATTTAGTCAATACAGTAAAAGGATCAGCATTATTCGAAAATCAAACATTAAATCAAATAGTAGAAGCTAGATCACGAGCAAGCTCTGTCCATTTAGATTCAAATAATCTAAATCAAAATCAGATAGATAAATTTCAAAAAACACAAGAATACTTAAATAATTATGTAGGAAAATTATTAATAGTAGTAGAGAATTATCCAAATATTAAATCTACAGAGAATTTTTATGAATTACAAAATCAATTAGAGGGAACCGAAAATAGGATTAATGTTGAAAGATACAAATTTAATGAAGAAGTAAACAATTTTAATTCTTATAGAAATCAATTTCCAATAATTATTATTGCAAATTTTTTTGAAAAATTTCAAGAAAAAGGATATTTCAAAATCCAAAAAGAATCTAAAAATAACCCTAAAGTTGATTTTTCATTATATTAAAACGATTTTCATAAAATGAAAAAAATCTTATTTATATTTTTTTTATTCTTTATTGCCAATTCTATTACTCTTTCATCATTAAAAGCAAAAAATTTCATAGTTCCCGATCCACCTACTAAAATATATCCCATTCAAGATTACGCAAATGTATTATCAAAAACAGAAATAACTAATCTTAATAAAAAATTGATATCGTTTTCTAATAAAAATTATGCAAAAATTTTAATATGTATAATTAATAGTAATCATAATAATAATCAAAATTTTATAACCCAACAATGGGGCGAAAAATGGGGAATTGGGGATTTTCATAAAAATAACGGAATTATTGTACTTATTTCTATAGGAGATCGAAAAATATCTATTCAAAATGGCTATGGAATAGAACCTTTTGTAACTGATTTTCAGTCGGCAAAAATTATAGAAAAGATGAAACCATTTCTAAGAAAAAATCTTTTTTATAAATCTATAAATATTTGTACAGACGAAATTTCTAAAATATTAGAAAAAAAAATTGAAAAAGAAAACTTTAAAAAAAAAGAATATTTTTCTATTATACATTTATTATCATTAATTTTTATCATTATAATGATTTTTTATATTTCTTTAATAGGGGATAATAATTCCTTATTATTATTTAATCCATTTATATTTACAAATATATTTTTTAGAGATAATAAAAATTTAGAAGATGATGATACTTTTGAAGGTTTTGGAAATGGAGGAGATTTTGGAGGAGGTGGTAGTGAAAGTAGTTGGTAATTTTTTATTGATTCTTTAAATATTTTAAATATTCTTTAAAAGAACGAATTTTATTAATGGTATCTATTTTTTTCTTTCTTTCTTTAGATAGAATCTTATCGGGTACAAAAGATCTATATTTTTCATTATTTAAATTTTTATTAATTATAGATAACAATTTATTTAAATACTTAATTTTTTTTTCAACAGATATTATACTACTGTTTTTTTTTTCAATAAAAAAATTTTTATTTTTTGAATCCAAAGATAAAAAAAATTTTTCTGTACCTATTAAAAAAAAAGAAAAAAATGATAATTTATCAATTTTATACTGATCCGAAATTAAAATTATATTTGATATATTAACTAATTTTGATAAAATTTTACTATATTCTTTTCTTTCTTTTTTCATAGAAAATAATATAAGATTAAAGGAATTTGATATGTTATTTTCATTTCTTATATTACGTATTTTAGTTATTATTTGAATAATTCTTTCAAAAGAATAAATTATATTAATATCATATTTTTTCATCTTAGGCCATGAAGATATCATTATAGAATCTTTTGATTTTCTATTTCTTAATAACCCCCAAACTTTTTCTGAAATAAAAGGAATGTATGGATGTAATAATTTTAGAATATTTTCGTAATTTTTAATTACAGAATAATAAATATTTTTAGGGATATATTTTTTATTTATAGTTACAGTTTTCATTATTTCAAGAAAAATTGAACAAAAGTCATTCCAAAAAAATTTATATAAAATCATTAATGATTCATCTAATTTATATTCTTTAATTTTATTTTCAACATATTCTAATACATAATAAAAACGATTTTCTATCCATTTAATAGTAATATTAATATAATCGTAAATATATTCATTAGTTAACTCATTGACCACCATTGTTTTCCATTTTTTAATTAAACGAAAAGAATTCCAAATTTTATTAGATAAGTTCCTACCTTGAATACAAGTCTTATCATCAAAATTAATATCTTTTCCAGCAATAGTTTTAATCATTACACCAAACCTAACTGCATCTGCTCCATATTCACTAATTAATTTTGTACAATTAGGAGAATTTTTTAATGATTTTGATATTTTTTTATTGTTATAATCTCTAACAATTCCAGTAAAAAAAACATTTTTAAAAGGTTTTTCTTCTCTAAAAAAAAATCCAGATATGATCATTTTTGCCACCCAAAAAAATAAAATATCAGAACCAGTAATTAAATTTTCTGTAGGATAATAATAAGATATTTCTGGATTATTAGGGGATTTAATTCCATCAAAAATTGATAAAGGGAGTAACCATGAGGAAAACCAAGTATCTAAAACGTCTGGATCTTGTTTTAGATCATTATAAGTTAATTGATCATTATTAATTTTTTTTTTAGCTTTATTTAAGGCATCTTTTATATTTTCTGCAACTACAAAATCATTAATTTTTTTTCCATAATAATATACTGGAATTCTATGCCCCCACCATAACTGTCTAGATATATTCCAATCATGAATTTTATTCATCCATTGAAAATAAATATTTTTAATTTTTTTTGGATAAAATTTAATTTTTTCTTTTTTTATTGCTTCTATAGCTGGTATAGCCAAATCTTTCATTTTAATAAACCATTGTATAGATGGAATACATTCAATTATTGATAATGTTCGTTCAGAAAATCCGACTCTATGATCAATTTTTTCTATTTTTTTTAGAAGATTTAATTTTTTTAATTCTTTAATTATTTTTTTTCTCGATTCGAATCGATCCATATTTTTATAATGAAATCCATTTTCATTAATGGTTCCATCTTCATTAAAAATATTTATCATTTCTAATTGATATTTATCTGCGATTTTCTTATCGTATATATCATGAGCTGGAGTAATTTTAAAACAGCCTGTTCCTAAATTAGGATCTGTATATGAATCTTGTATTACTGGAATAATTTTATTAGTTATTGGAACTATTACATTTTTTCCTTTTAAAGAATAAAAACGTTCATCATTGGGATGAAAACAAATAGCAGTATCTCCAAATATTGTTTCAGGTCTTGTAGTAGCTACAGTAATAAAATTATTTTCATCTTCTATCTTATATTTTATATAATAAAGATTTCCTACTACATTTTTATAAATCACTTCTTCATCAGAGATAGTAGTTTTTGCTTTTGTATCCCAATTAACTACATGATATCCTCTATATATATATCCTTTTTTATATAAAAAAATAAAAGATTTTATAACAGATTCATATAGTTTTTCATCCATTGTAAATTGTAAACGTTTCCAGTCGCAAGAACATCCTAATTGTTTAATTTGATTAATGATAATTTCTTTGTGGGTTTTAGTCCATTGTAATACATGATTTATAAATTTTTTTCTTCCTAATCTAAATTTAGATAGTCCCTTTTCTTTTAATTTTTCTACTACTTTTGCTTCTGTAGCAATAGAAGCATGATCCAATCCTGGTATCCAACAAGTATTATAGCCATTCATTCTAGCATATCTAATTAAAACATCTTGTATTGTATTATTTAATACATGTCCGATATGTAGAACTCCAGTAACATTTGGAGGTGGCATTATAATCGCATAAGGAATTCTATTATCTGGATAAGAAGAAAAATAATCTTCATTTTCCCATTTTTTATATATTTCTTTTTCAATAAATTTATGATCATATTTAATTGGAATATCCATAATATTTAATTTTTAAAACTAATAAAAAATAATGAAAATAATACTAGTTGCTTCGGTTTCCAAGAATGGTTTTATAGGTAAAAATAATAATTTAATGTGGCATTTACCCAATGATTTAAAAAGATTCAAACAATTAACTTTAGGAGGAACAATTATCATGGGAAGAAAAACTTTTGAATCAATTGGAAAAATACTTCCGGAAAGATTAAACATTGTATTGACAAAATATAACTTATCAAAAATAAAAAATAAAATAAAAAATGAAAAAAATATTAAAATAATTTCTTCTTTGAAAGATATTAATCAATTATCTTATAAAAAAATATTTATAATTGGTGGTGAACAAATATACAATAAAATGATAAAAAAAGCAGATGAAATAGAGTTAACATTAATTCATAAAAACTTTTATGGAGATAAAAAATTTCCAAAAATAGATTTTAAAATCTGGAAAAAAGTAAAGGAAATTATATGTTACAAAGATAATGATCATTTATACAATTATAGTTTTATAAAATTAGTAAAAAATAAAGTTATATAACATATTTTAACTGATTTTTTTCTTTTAAAGATAAAGTCTAATCTTAATCAAATATAATTTCATTACTTTATTCAAAAATCGAATTAAAAATTTTAATTGATTCATTTTCTTTAATTATTTGAACTAAATTATATTCCATTTATAAAAAAATTGTATGAAAGAAAAAACTTTTCGAGAAGTTATAGCAGAAGCTATGAGTGAAGAAATGAGAAGAGATAATACTATTTATCTAATGGGAGAAGAAGTAGCTGAATACAATGGTGCTTATAAAGCTTCAAAAGGAATGTTGGAAGAATTTGGAAAAAAAAGAGTTATAGATACTCCTATATCAGAATTAGGATTTGCTGGAATAGGAATAGGTTCTGCAATGAACGGATGTAGACCCATTATAGAGTTCATGACTTTTAATTTTTCATTATTAGCTATGGATCAAATTATCAATAATGCAGCTAAAATTCGTTATATGAGTGGTGGACAATGGAATATTCCTATTGTTTTTAGAGGTCCTACTGGATTTGCTGGACAATTAGGAGCTACACATTCACAATCTTTTGAAAGTTGGTTTTCGAATTGTCCTGGATTAAAAGTAGTTATTCCATGTAATCCTTATGATGCAAAAGGACTATTAAAATCTTCTATAAGAGATAATAATCCAGTAATTTTTATGGAATCTGAACAAATGTATGGAGATAAAATGATTATACCAGATAAAGAATATTTATTACCTATTGGTAAAGCAGATATAAAAAGAAAAGGATCAGATGTAAGTTTAGTTTCTTTTGGTAAAATTATAAAAATCGCTTTAAATGTTGCAAAAAAATTGTATCAAGAAAATATTAGCGTAGAAATAATAGATCTTCGAACAGTACGCCCTATTGATTATAAATTAATACTTTCTTCTGTAAAGAAGACTAATCGTTTAGTTATTTTAGAAGAATCATGGCCATTTTCTTCAATTGGATCTGAAATATCATATTTTATACAAAAAAATGCATTTGATTATCTTGATGCCCCTATAAGAAAAATAACTGTATTAGACACTCCTGCTCCTTACGCATCAAATTTAATTAAAATATGGTATCCAGATGAAAAAAAAATAATAAATTCTATAAAAAAGACTCTTTATATAAAATAAATTAAAAAATGGATTGAACTATTTTATATATGTTTTCAGGTTTATCCATTGTATAATAATGAATTATTTTTACTCCTGATTTTTTCAGTTCTTGAGACTGATGAATAGCCCACTCTATTCCAATATGGAATATATTTTTTTTATTATTAGTTTTTTCAACTTCTTTCACTAATTCATTTGGAATACTTAAATAAAATTTAGAAGGAAGAGTAGTTAATTGTTGTTTAGAAGATATAGGTTTTATTCCAGGAATAATAGGGACTGAAATCCCTTCTAATCTACATCTATTTACAAAAGTAAAATATTTTTTATTATCAAAAAACATCTGTGTAACTATATAATCTGCTCCTGCTTCTACTTTTTTTTTTAAAAAAAATAAATCACTTTCTATATTAGGAGATTCTAAATGTTTTTCAGGATATCCGGCAACACCAATGCAAAAATCAAATATAGGATTATTTTTTTCATCATAATTAATAAAATTTTTATCTAAATATTTTCCTAAATTTATATTATTTACTTGTTTTACAAGATCTAATGCATATTTATGGCCATTTTTTTTTGCAAAAAATTTATCTTCATATTTTAATGGATCTCCTCTTAATACTAAAAGATTATCTATTCCTAAAAAATTCAAATCTATTAAAGCATTTTCAGTCATATATTTATTAAAACCTCCACATATTAAATGTGGAACAGCATCTACTTTATATTTATTCATAATAGCAGCACATATCCCAACTGTTCCAGGACGTCTGGATATTTTTTTTCTTTGTAATAATCCATTTCCTTTTTCTACATAAATAAATTCTTCACGATGATAGGTAACGTCAATAAAAGGGGGATTAAATTCCATTAATGGATTTAATGTATCAAAAATATATTTAATATTTTTTCCTTTCAAAGGAGGTAATATTTCAAAAGAAAATAATATTTTTTTTGCTTTAGATATATGGTCAATAACTTTCATAAACGAATAGTTTTTTTATTTAATATTATTAAATCCTGTATAAGGAATTAAAACTTCAGGTATATTTATATGATTATTCGTTTGATTATTTTCTAATATAGCTACTAAAATTCTAGGTAATGCTAATGCACTTCCATTCAAAGTATGACAATATCCAATTTCTCCAGTAATATTTTTTTTATATCTAATATTTAATCTATTTGATTGATAATCTGTACAATTTGAAATTGAACTTACCTCTAACCATTTTTTTTGAGCTATTGAGTACACTTCAAAATCATAAGTTATTGAAGAAGAATAACCAAGATCTGAAGCTTTTAAACGAATAATACGAAAAGGCAAATTTAATGATTTCAAAATATTTTTCACATGTTCTATCATATCTTTTAAAGAATAAGATGAATAATCAGGAAGAGTTATTTGAATAATTTCAACTTTTTCAAATTGGTGAAGTCTGTTTAATCCCCTGACTTTTGTTCCGTAAGATCCAGCTTCTCTTCTAAAACAAGAAGTATAAGTAGTCGCTTTAATAGGAAGATCCTTTTCTAGAAAAATTTTATCTCTATAACAATTCATAAGGGGAATTTCTCCAGTAGGAATAAGATAAAAATTATCTTTTTCTATAAAATACATTTGATCTTTTTTATCAGGAATTTGTCCTGTAGAAAATCCAGATGTTTGATTAATAAAATAAGGCAGGCTATATTCTTTATATAGAGCTTTTATATTTTTATCTAAAAAATATTGAATTAAACTTCTTTGTAATTTTGCAAATTTTCCAAAATATACAGGAAATCCAGTCCCACATATTTTTGATCCTAAATTTAAATCAAATAAATTAAATTTTTTTGATAATTCCCAATGAGGTAATGGATTATCTATGCAACTCTTTCCCATTCCTTCCTGAATAATAATATCATCTTTTGCCAATTTTTTTTTTACAGTTTCATCAGGAATATTAGGAATATAACTTAATTTTTTTTTTAGAAAAAAAATTATTTCTTTTAATTGAATATTGAGATTTTTTTTTTTCAATTTTAGAGAAAAAGATGATTCTTTAAGAGATTTTATTTCTAATTCATTAACATTAACATGATTATTTTTTAATAATATTTTTGATATTTTTTTAGATATAATATTTTCTTTTTCTAATACTTTATTTAAAATATTTTGTATTTTTTTTCTACTATTATCTAATTTTAATATATCATCTATTAAATATATTTTATTAAAATTACGTTTTTTTAAACCTAATAAAACTCTTTTTTTATTTTTACGTATAAAATATACTTGAAACATAATTTTATGAAAATAAAATTTTTTAATTTCTAAAACTCAAAAGAATATATAATTAATCATACTTATGTATATATATGTTATGATATAATAGGCAACAAGATACAGATAAAATATTTTTATATTTGTAAAATGCATAATAAATATTTTTATAAGAGAAAATTAGATCAATTTTTTTTAAAAAATAAGAATATAGCTAAAAAAATTGTAGATAATCTTTCTTTTGAAAATTATTCTACAGTAGTAGAAGTAGGACCAGGATTAGGAATATTAACTGAATATTTATTATTATTAGAAAAAAAAAGAATTTTTAAAAAATTATTTTTAATAGAAATTGATAAAGAAATAATTTTTTTTCTAAAAAATTTATTTTCTATTTCTGATAATAAAATTATTCATAAAGATTTTTTAAAATGGAATCCTAAAGATATTCCATTATATAATTTTGCAATAATTAGTAATTTTCCCTATGGGATTTCCTCTAAAATATTATTTCATATATTAAAATATAGTCAATACATTCCAGAATGTATTGGTATGTTTCAAGAAGAATTAGTAAATCGTATTTTTTCTAAAAAAGGAAATAAAAAATATGGTATATTATCTGTATTAATACAAACATTTTATGAAATAAAATATTTATTTAAAGTAGATAAAAAATTTTTTTTTCCAGTTCCAAAAATAAAATCTGCAGTAATTTCTTTAAAAAGAAAAAAATTAAAAATTCCTAACTATAGGAAAAAATTATTGTTTAAATGTGTAAAAATTGCTTTTAGACAAAGAAGAAAAAAATTAAAAAATTCTTTAGAATTATTTAATAAATACTCAAATTTTAATAAAATATCTTTTTTAAATAAAAGAGCAGAAGAATTAAATTATAAAGAATTTCTTCAAATCATACAAGAAATAGAAATAATAAAATGAAAATAGAAACTAAATTATTAAATGGAAATGAATTAGCTAATAAAATTAGAAAAGAAATTATTATAGACATTAAAGAAAAAATATTGAAAAACAAAAAAAATCTTCCTAATCTAGGAATTATTTTAATGGGAGATAATTTTTCTAGTATTAGATATGTAAATAATAAAATTAAAGAATGTAAAAATATTGGAATTAGAACTACTTTAATTAAAATATCAAAAAATAGTACAGAAAAAGTATTACTAAAAGAGATTGAAAAAATGAATAAAAATCCTTTAATAGATGGATTTATTGTACAATTACCTCTTGGAAAACATATTAATCAAAATAAAGTAATTCTATCTATTGATCCAAAAAAAGACGTAGATGGATTTCATCCGGAAAATTTTGGTAAAATGACTTTAGGAATGAATAGTTTTTATCCTGCTACTGCACTGGGAATTTTAACTCTATTAGAAAGAAATAAAATAGAAATATCTGGAAAATACACTGTAGTAATTGGAAGAAGTATAATTGTAGGAAAACCTATAAGTATTTTAATGAGTAGAAAAAATTTAATAGGAAATAGTACTGTAACTATTGCTCATAGTAAAACTATTAATATAAAATATTATACAAAAAAAGCCGATATAATTATAGTTTCAGTAGGAATTAAAAATTTTCTTACAGGGACAATGATCAAAAAAGGTTCTATTATTATAGATGTAGGGATTAATAATATTTCTAATAATAAAATTGTTGGAGACGTAGATTTTAAAAGTGTATATGGAATAGCTTCTTATTTAAGCCCTGTTCCTGGTGGAGTCGGACCGATGACTAGAGTAATGCTACTAAAAAATACTTTAAAAGCTGCATTAAACAATAGATAAAAAATTCAATTTTCAATATAATTTATTTTATTCGTTTTAAAGAACGATTGAAAATAATTTTTTTACAGAATTTTTATCATATCATATTAATGAATTGAAAATTATTATACAAAGTTATATATACATTTTTTTTATTTGCATAAGCAATGATAAAATATTCAATGGATAAGAAATTTTTTAATTTATAAAATATTATTATTTAATTAAATTTCTTTTTTCCAATAAATCTATTACATCTTGTATATTAATTTTTTTGTATTGTAATAAAATTAAATAGTGAAATAAAAGATCTGCAGATTCATTCAAAAAAAGATTATTATTATTATCTTTTGATTCAATAATTAATTCTATAGATTCTTCTCCTAATTTTTGGGCTATTCTATTTATTCCTTGTTCCCATAATTGGAAAATATAAGATTTTTTTTTTCTTTGTCTAGTTCTATTTAAAATTAAATCTTCTAAAATAAAAAGAAAATTTTTTTTATTAATTTCTTTCCAACAAGTATCTGTTCCTTTATGACAAACAGGACCATTAGGAGAAACTTTTATCAATAATGTATCTTTATCACAATCAATTAATATTTTTTCAATAAAAAGATAATTTTTACTTATTTCTCCTTTAGTCCATAATCTTTTTTTAGATCTACTATAGAAAGTTACTTTTTTGTCAAAAATACTTTTCTTATATGCTTCTTCATTCATAAAACCCAACATTAATACTTTATTTGTTTTAAAATCTTGTATAATAACTGGAATTAATCCATTTTTAAATGAAATATTATTTTTAATAGATAGAAATTTATTTTTCATTTTTTTAAAAATTATATAATTAATTCTAATTATAATTTCTAACTGGAATATTATGAAAACTTAAGTATTTTTTTAAATTGGGAATTTTTATTATTTTATAATGAAATATACTTGCCGCTAAAGCAGCATCAGCTTTTCCATTTTTAAATACATTATAAAAATCTTCTATAGTTCCTGCTCCTCCTGATGCAATTACTGGAACTGATACAGTTTCTGATACATTTTTTATAATATCAATAGCAAATCCTTTTTTTGTTCCATCATGATTCATAGATGTTAATAATATTTCACCAACACCTCTGTCTACTCCTTCTTTTACCCAATCCATAGTTTTAGTATTAGTTTCAATTCTACCTCCATTTAAATAAACCCACCATGAATTTTTTAAAAATTTAGTGTCAATAGCAAGTACAATGCATTGACTACCAAATCTTTTTGAAAATTTTTCTATAATATCTGGATTTTTAAATGCAGCAGTATTAATAGATATCTTATCTGCACCAGATTCTAATAACAATTCTACATCTTTTTCTTCCTTGATTCCACCACCTACAGTAAAAGGTATATTAATCTGACTAGAAATGTCCTTTACTAAAGTTTTTAATGTTTTTCTTTTTTCATTTGTAGCTGTAATATCTAGAAATATTAGTTCATCAGCTCCTTGTTTAGTATACCAATATCCTAATTCTATAGGATCTCCTGCATCTTTTAAAGATTTAAAATTTTTTCCTTTTACTGTTCTACCATTTTTAATGTCTAAACATGGTATAATTCGTTTAGTTAACATAAATCCATTTTTTCTTTTAAATTGATAATTTCTGAAAATAAAATTTTATTTTCATAAATAGCTTTTCCAATAATAACCCCACTACATCCTAATTTTAGTAATTTTTCTACATCTCTTATTTTACTGATTCCTCCACTAGCAATTAATTTTATATTAAAAAAATTTTTTTTAATTTTTTCATATAATGAAAAAGTTGGTCCGGATAAAGATCCATCTTTATTAATATCTGTGCAAAATATATTTTTTACTCCATCAGTATATTTTTTTTTTATAAAATCTAATATCGAAATATTATATATTTTAGTCCATCCATTAATAGCTATTTTATTATTTAAAACATCTACTCCTAATAAAATTTTTTCAGATCCATAATTATTAATCCATTCTTTTAAAAGAATAGGATTTTTAATTGCAATGCTTCCGATAGAAACCATTTTTCCACCATTATTAAAAACATTATTAATATCTTCTTCTGTATGTATCCCACCTCCAAAATCTATTATTAATTTTGTATTTTTTGCTATTTTTTCTAATATTTTCCAATGCATAACTTTCCCCATTCTTGCTCCATCTAAATCAACTAAATGTAATCGAGTTATTCCATTATCTTCCAAAAATAAAGCTACATCTAATGGATCATCATGATAAATTTTTTTTTTATTAAAATTTCCTTTTGTTAAACGAACACATTTATTATCTATTAAATCTATAGCGATGATAATATCATTATTATATTTTTTATTATGATTCATAATATCTATAAAAATTTTTTATAATTGAATAAAATTTTCTAATATCTTATGTCCGACATAAGAAGATTTTTCAGGATGAAATTGCACAGCATAAAAATTTTTTTTTTGTAATGCAGCACTATAATTAACTATATATTCTGTTTTTGCTATTGTATGTATTCCTAATGGAATATAATATCCATGTACAAAATATTGATAACTACCATTAGATATGTTTTTAAATAACGGACCACTTAGATCAGAAATAGTATTCCAACCCATTTTAGGAATTTTATATTTTTTTGATTTAAATTTTTTAACTAAATAATTGAAAATTCCTATACATTCAGTATTACTTTCTTCTGAAAACTTGCATAATAATTGCATTCCTAAACATATCCCTAATACAGGTTGTTTCAAATTAAATATTATATCATTTAATTTATTTTTTTTTAAATATTTCATTGCAAAACCAGCTTCTCCAACACCTGGTAAAATTACTTTATCTGCACTTTTTATATGTTCTTCATAATTTGAAACTTCGGCATTTACCCCAATTCTTTCCAAAGAAAATAATAATGATTGTACATTTCCAGATGGAAATTTTATAATAATAATTTTCATAAGATTTTTTTTATTCTAATACCCCCTTAGAACTAAGGATTTTATTATTGTAATTATTTTTATTAATTGCCATTTTTATAGCTCTAGCAAAACATTTAAAAATAGATTCTATTTTGTGATGTTCATTTATTCCAATTGAATGAATATGTATATTACATTTAGCAGATGAACAAAACGATTTAAAAAAATGATAAAACATTTCTGTAGGAATAGATCCAATTTTTTCTCTAAAAAATTTTACTTTCCATAATAATTGTTCTCTTCCCCCAAGATCTAAAGCCACTTTAGATAAACAGTCGTCCATTGGCAAAATATAAAAACCATAACGTTCAATTCCTCTTTTATCATTTAAACAACGACTAAAAATTTTTCCAAATGTAATTCCACTATCTTCTATAGTATGATGTTCATCTACCTGTAAATCACCTTTAACTAAAATATCTATATCCATTAAACTATGAATAGAAATTTGTTGAAGTAAATGATCAAAGAAACCAATTCCAGTATTAATATTATGTTTCCCATTTCCATATATAGTCAGTCCTATTTTAACATTAGTTTCTGATGTCTTACGTATATATATCGATTTATTTTTATTTTCTATACTTAATAAGTATTGATATATTTCTTTCCAATTATCAGTTTTTAAAGAAATTAAATTATTTAATTTACTTTTATTTAAATTATGATAATAATCTATTTCTTCTTCTGTGAAATCTTCATAATGACGATTATTTTTTCTTATCCATATAGATTTACATCCTAAATTTTTAGCTAATAAAATATCAGTTAATCTATCACCTATTACAAAAGATCTAGAAATATCATATAATGATTTATTATTTAAATATGTATTTAACATTTTAATTCCTGGTTTCCTAGTAAAAGATTTATCTTTTCTAAACGTTTTATCTATATGAACAGAAGAAAAAATAATATCCTCTGATTTTAAAACATTCAATATATGATTATGTATAGGCCAAAATTTTTCTTCTGGAAATTCATCTGTTCCTAATCCATCTTGATTAGATATCATGACTAAATCATAATTCAATTCTTTTTTTATTTTTGATAAAAAAAATATAACTCTAGGATAAAAATTTATTTTTTCAATAGAATCAATTTGATAATTTTTAGAATTTTCTTCTATAATAGTTCCGTCTCTATCGAGAAACAATATTCTTTTCATTATATTTTATATTCTAATTTTTAAGTTAAATATTGTACTTATGTATTTGATTTATTAAATATTTATTTTCTTTATGTGTTCCAATCGTAATTCTTAAACAATTACTACATAATGTAATTTTTGATCTATCTCGTACAAAAATTTTTTTATCAATCAAATAATGATATATTTTATATGAAGGACATTTAAATTTTACAAGAATAAAGTTAGTTGAACTAGGATATATTTTATTTACAAATGGAATATTATTGAGTATATTTATCATATAATCTCTTTCCGTAATTATATTTTTTATATGATAAAAAAATAAATCTTTATTTTCAAGTGCTTTAAAAGCTATTTCTTGAGATAAAGAACTAATATTATATGGATTTTTTACTTTATTCATCCAATAAATAATTTCTCTTGAAGCTATTCCGATTCCTATCCTTATGCCTGCTAATCCCCAAGCTTTAGATAAAGTTTGCAAAATAATCAAATTAGGATATTTATTAATTTCCATAGAAAAAGATTTTTCAGAAGAAAAATCTATATAAGCTTCATCTAAAACAACTATTCCAGAAAATTTTTTTATAATTTTTTTTATATCTTCTTTTTTTATGTCATTTCCTGTTGGATTATTAGGAGAACAAATAAATATAATTTTACTAAAAATATTTATATATTTTTTTAATTCAAATAAATCTAACTGGTATATTCCTCTTATAAGAGGAATTTTTATAACGTTTACTCCATGAATTTTTCCACTAACTTCGTACATCCCATATGTAGGGGGAAAAATTATAGAATGATCTTTATACGGATTTGCAAATATCCTATATATTAAATCAATAATTTCATCACTTCCATTTCCTAAAAATATATTATCAGGAGATATATTTTTTATTTTAGATATTCTTATTTTTAATTTTTCTTGCAAAGGATCTGGATATCTATTATAATAATTATTAAAGAATAAAGGTGATCCAAATGAATTTTCATTTGCATCTAATAATATAGTTTTTTTAAAATTTTTATTTTTATGTTCAGATCTAGCTGATGAATAAGGTTTTATATTTAATATATTCTTTCTTATTAAAGAGCATAAATCAAAATTTAATGATTTATTGTTCATGTTAACCTAATATTTATAGATTTTTTGTGAGCAAATAATCCTTCTTCAGAGGATAAAATATTAATATATTTTGATAAATTTTTTAATCCTTCCTTAGATATATTCTGAAATGTTATTTTTCTAACAAAACTATCTATAGATATCCCACTATAATATTTAGCATTTCCATTAGTAGGAAGTACATGATTAGTCCCAGTAGCATAATCACCCGCACTAACTGGAGAATAATTCCCTAAAAAAACAGATCCTGCATTAATTACTTTATTAAACCAAAATGAATTGGCATTCCTACAGTTAATAATTAAATGTTCTGGAGCAATTTTATTTACCAATAAAAAACATTCCTCTAATGAGGATAGAACTATTATACTACTATTTTTAATAGATTGTTTAACAATATTTTTTCTTTTATTTAAAAAAATAAATTGATTTCTTATTTTTTTTTGAACTGATTTTATCCAATCATTATTATTTATTGTAGTGATGATAATTGCATAACTTTCTGGATCATGCTCTAATTGAGATAATAAATCTGAAGCTACATAATTTGGATTTGCTGTATCATCAGCTATAATGACTAATTCTGAAGGTCCAGCTGGTAAATCTATAGATATATTTTCTTTATAACAAACAATTTCTTTTGCTTTAGTTACATAAGAATTTCCCGGACCAAATATTTTATAAACAGCTGGAATGCTTTCTGTTCCGTATGTCATAGCCGCAATTGCCTGTACCCCACCTAGTTTATAAACAGAATTTATTCCTAGATATTTTGCAGTATATAATATAGAATGATGGATATTTCCACTTTTATTTGGAGGAGTACATATAATTATATTTTTACATCCAGCTAATTTTCCAGGAATTCCTAACATTAAAACAGTAGATAAAAGAGGAGCAGTTCCCCCCGGGATATAAAAACCTATTTTTTCTATAGGTATATTTCTTCTCCAACAAAAAACACCTTCACTTGTTTCTATTTTAGATTCTTTTTGTATCTGTTTTTGATGAAAAGATTTTATATTATTATATGCAATTTTAATAGATTCTTTTAATTCATTAGAAACTTTTATTTCTGCTTCATAAAAATCTTTATCAGTTGCTTTAAATGTATGAATGTTAACATTATCATATTTTTGGGTGTATTTTTTTAAAGCTATATCTCCATTGGATTTAACATCTTTTAAAATAGAAGAAACTAAATCTTCTAATTTTGAATTTTTTTTTAGTGATCTATTATAATTAATAGAATTTAATACATTATTAAATGTAGGATTTTTACATATTTTAATCATTATATAAATTATTTATTATAATATAATTTTTTCTATTGGAAGTACTAAAATATCTTGTGCTCCAAGTGATTTTAAATTCTCTACTATTCCCCAAAAATCATTTTCATTAACTACAGAATGAACTGAACTACATTCTGAATTTGCTAATGGAAGTATTACTGGACTTTTAATCCCTGGAAGATAAGATATTATTTTTTCTAACCGTTCGTTTGGAACATTTAATAAAATATATTTATTATTTTTTGCTTGTTTAACTGCTCTAATTCGAAATAATAATTTATCCATTATTGTATTTTTTGAATTTATTAAATGTATATTAGAAGCTAATACTGCTTCAGATTGAAGTACCGTTTCAACTTCTTTTAGTCCATTCATAAATAATGTGGATCCACTACTAACTAAATCACAAATACAATCAGCCAATCCTATTCCTGGAGCAATTTCAACTGCTCCAGATATTTCGTGTATATCTGCATTAATACATCTTCTTACAAAAAATTCTTTCACTAAAAAAGGATAACTTGTCGCAATTCTTTTTCCATTTAAATCATTCATATTTTTATATATTAAAGATTTAGGTACCGCTATAGAAAGTCTACATTTTCCAAATCCTAAAGTTTCTTTTATGTTAATTTTCTTTCTTTTTTCTAACAATACATTTTTTCCAACAATCCCTATATCAGCTACTCCATCTTCTAAATACTGAGGAATATCATCGTCCCTTAAAAATAATATTTCTAAAGGAAAATTTAGTGCTGTAGTTTTTAATTTATCTATACCAATATTAATTTCAATACTGCAGTCTTTCAATAATTTAATTGAGTCTTCATAAAGACGTCCTGACTTTTGAATAGCTATTTTTAATTTATCCATATTTTAGGAAAAGAAATAACAAAAGCTTACTTTTGTAAGCTTTTTAGTTAGTTTTTTTTAGTAAAAAAAAAAATTATTGTATTGAGGCAAATATAATAACAATTTTGAATATTTTATAATTTACTAAAATAGATAACCATCTAGATAACTCTAGATATAGTAATTATTTAATAATATGAAAATTATTAGTTATAATATAAATGGAATTAGATCTGGCATACGGAAAGGATTATTCAATTGGATAAATAAAAATAATCCAGATGTTATTTGTTTTCAAGAAATTAAAGCATTCTCTGATCAAATTCAAACTGATATTTTTGAAAAATTAGGATATAATCATTATTGGCATTCTTCAAAAAGAAAAGGGTATAGTGGAGTTGGAATTATTTCTAAAGAGAAAGCATTTTATATAAAATTTGGAATGGATATTGATTCGATTGATAAAGAAGGAAGAGTATTACGTATCGATTTAAAAAATAAAAAAATATCAATAATAAATATTTATATTCCTTCTGGAAATGATATGAAAAATAGATTAAAATTTAAATTTTTTTTTATGAAAAAATTTTTTTCATATATAAAAAAAATAAAAAATAAATCAAAAAACTTAATTATTTGTGGTGATTACAATATTTGTCATAATAATATAGATATTCATGATCCAATTAAAAATCAAGGATTATCTGGATTTCTAATAGAAGAAAGACAATGGATGAGTAATTTATTAAAATTAGGATTTATAGATAGTTTTAGAAGTTATATAAAAAGTGGAAATCACTATAGTTGGTGGAGTTACCGTTATAATTCTAAAAAAAATAATAAAGGATGGAGAATTGATTATGCTATAATCAGTAAATCTTTAGAAAAAAGAATGAAAAATTCATATCTTATGCCAGATATAATTTATTCCGATCATTGTCCAGTAGTTTTAGAAATTGATTAAATAATGACCTGACTGGGGTTCGAACCCAGGACCCTTACATTAAAAGTGTAATGCTCTACCAGCTGAGCTATCAGGTCGGATATTCAAAAAAAGAATAATTTTGACAAATATACTATAAATTTTGAGTTTTTTTTTATGAAAATTACTTTAATAGGATATATGGGATGTGGAAAAACTACTATTGGGAAAATTTTATCTAAAAAATTAAAATATACATTTTATGATCTAGATCATATTATTGTTAAAACACAAAATAGTTCAATTGAAAAAATTTTTAAAGAAAAAGGGGAATTATATTTTAGAAAAATAGAAAATTTTATTTTGAAAAAAATTTTAAAATCTAAAAAAAAACGATATGTTTTATCAGTAGGAGGTGGAACTCCATGTTTTTATAATAACATTTATATGTTAAATAAACATTCAAAAACTTTTTATCTAAAAATAGATAGTTTTAATTTATTAAAAAGATTACTTTTGGAAAAAAAAAAAGACCTTTAATTGCTCTATTAAAAAAAGATGAATTATTTAAATTTATTACAAATCATCTATCAAAAAGAACCTTTTTTTATGAAAAATCTTATAAAAAAATAAATATTTCTAACAAATCTAAAGATGAAATAGCTGAAGAGATATTAGAAATATTAAAATAAAATTATGAATAATAATTTTTTCAATAAAAAAAAATTTTTTATAGATTTGAAAAATTTATTATCTGATGATAATAAAAAAAAATTAGGTATTTCTGTAAGTGGAGGATTAGATAGTATGGTCCTTTTAAATTTATTAATTGAAACATCTAATGATATAGAAGTTATTCATTGTAATTTTAACTTAAGAGGTGATGAATCCAATGAAGATGAAATCTTTGTAAAAGATTTTTGTCAAAAAAAAAATATAATATGTCATGTCAAAAAATTTAATACTGTAGAAGTGGCTAAAAAAAAAAAAATATCTATACAGATGTCTGCTAGAGAATTAAGATATAATTGGTTTAATGAATTATTAGAAAAAGAATTTTATGAATATATATTATTAGGTCATCATTTTAATGATTCTATTGAAACATTTTTTATTAATTTATTTAGAGGAACGGGAATAAAAGGATTATTAGGAATTCCAAAAAAAAATAAAAGATTTTTAAGACCACTTTCAGATTTTAGTAAAAAGAATATTTTTTTTTATGCTAAAAATAATGATATAACATGGAGAACAGATAGTAGTAATCAAAATAGTAAATATACTAGAAATAAAATTCGTAAAACTCTGCATTTTATATCAAATTATTTCCCTTTTTTTTTTAAAGGATTAAAAAAAACTATGAATTTTCTTCATGAAGAAAATGAATTAATAGAAAAAAATATTGATGAAAAAAAAAATGAAATTACTATCAATAAAAAATTTAATCCATTTTTTTGGAAAATAGATACTAAAAAAGTAAAAAATTTATATCCATTATCATTTTATTTATTTAAATTATTTTATCCATATGGATTTTATGATATTAAAAGTTTGATTAATCTTTTGTATACAAAATCCGGAAAAAAATTGATTTCAGCTAAATATAACGTTTTAAAAAATAGGAATTATTGGATAATGATTAATAATTATTCATCAATAAAGGATGAAAGAATTTTTTTTATTAAAAATTTTAACAATGTTAATCATATTAATCTTCCTATTAAGATTAAATTTGATATAATAAAAAATTATAAAAAAGAACATTTAGAATTTAATAAAAATATTTTTTTTATAGATTTTCAAAAAATTAAATTGCCTTTATTACTAAGAACTTGGAGATATGGAGATTTTTTTTATCCTTTAAACATGAATGGGAAAAAGAAAATAAGTAAATATTATAAAGATGAAAAATTCTCTATTTTAAAAAAAAATAATACTTGGATTTTTATAAACGAAAACAATCATATAATATTGGTAGGAAATAGAATGGATAATAGATTTAAAATAACAATAGAAACTAATAAAATATTAATAATTCAATTTAATTTTAATTAATAAAATTTAATAATATTTAATATCTTTTTGATGATTAAAAAAAATTTTTTTTCAATAAAAAAATCAATTCCTAAAAATGTAGGAATCTTAGCAGTTTCTAAAAATCAAGATATCTTATCTATAAGAAAATTATATCAAGTAGGACAAAGAGATTTTGGGGAAAATTTTATTCAAGAAATGGTAAAAAAATATCATCTATTACCAAAAGATATACGTTGGCACATGATTGGAAAAATCCAAAGTAATAAATTGAAATATATAATACCTTTTGTTCATTTAATTCACAGCATCCAAAAATTTAAACATATTGAAATTATTAATAAAATAGGAAATAAACATAATAAAATTATTCAATGTCTTTTACAAATACGTATTTCTAATGAAATAAATAAATCAGGAATATCAGAAGAAGATGGATATAAAATATTTGAATCTAGTAAAAATATGAAAAATATAAAAATAATTGGATTAATGGGATTAGCATCTTTTAAAGAAAAAAGTATCGTAAATAATGAATTTTTTTATTTAAAAAAAATATATGATAAGTATAAAAATAAATATCAATGTAATGTCCTTTCAATGGGAATGAGTAGAGATTTTAATCTAGCAATTCAACATGGCAGCACTATTATTAGATTAGGTAATTATCTATTTGGAAACAGAAAATAATTTATCGAATAAGTTTAATATAATTATTTATACTATTTTCTAAATCTTCTTTTTTTATGGCTTCTATAAAAGAACTTCCAATTATCCCCCCATTTGCATATTTACAAGATAAATAAAAACTATTTTTATCTTTTATTCCGAAACCGATTAATTTAGGAATATTTATAGGTAATTTTTGAATTTTTTTAAAAAATGATATTTGTTTGTTATCAAAATCATTTACTTTACCTGTAGTAGAATTTGAAGAAACTAAATATAAAAATCCATCAGAAATATTACTAATTGTTTGAATTCTAGATTTAATAGTAGATGGAGTCACTAATAGAATTAGTGGAATTGAATACTTTTTAAAAATAATTTTATATTTTTCTAAAAAAATTTTTATTGGAAGATCAGGGAATATTAATCCGGATATATTTAGTTCTTTACAAGATTTTAAAAATTTTATTTCTCCAAATTTATAAAATTGATTAAAATACCCCATTAAAATAATAGGTTTTTTAATAAAATTTTTTATTTTTTTTATTTGTGAAAATAATAAAGATATATTCATTCCATTTTTTAATGAAACTTTATTACTATTTTGTATAATAGCCCCATCTGCTAAAGGATCAGAATACGGGATCCCTATTTCTATTAAATCTACCGGTAATTTTTGTAATATTTTAATTATTTTAGGGGTACTATCAATTTCTGGAAAACCCGATGTAAAATAGATACATAGTATATTTTTCTTTTTCTTTTTAAAAAGATTATATATGCTATTATTATTCATTTAGAAATTTATTATAAATATCAATATCTTTATCTCCTCTTCCCGATAAAGTTAAAACAACTACATCATCTTTTTTAAATGAAATCTTTTTTAAAGAAGCTAATGCATGAGCCGTCTCTAATGCTGGAATTATCCCTTCTAATCTAATTAATTCAAATCCAGAATTTATAGCTTCTACATCTGTAGAATGTAAAAATTTTACTCTTTTTTTTACAAATAAATTTGCATGCATTGGACCAATACCAGGATAATCTAATCCAGGTGAAATTGAATAAGCTGGTAATACTTGACCATATTCATCTTGTAGAAGATAAGTCATGCTACCATGTAGTATCCCCATTGAACCACAAGATATAGATGCTGAATTTTTATTTGTTTTTATTCCTAAACCAGCTGCTTCTACAGCTATAAGCTTTACTGATTTATTAGTTAAAAAATGATAAAAAGATCCAGCGGCATTACTCCCTCCGCCTATACAACTAATTATATAATTAGGATATGAATGTCCATATTCTTTTAATTGAATTTCAATTTCTTTACTTATAATTGACTGAAAATCAGCTACCATTTGAGGATATGGATGAGGTCCTACAGTAGATCCAATTAAATAATAACTTTCAATATGATTAATCCAATAACGAATTGATTCATTCACTGCATCCTTAAGTGTTTTATTTCCACTATAAACAGGAATAATTTTTGCTCCAATAGCTTTCATCTTAAGTACATTAGATGATTGCCTACACATATCATTTTTTCCCATAAAAATAATACATTCTAAATTCATTAGTGCACAAGTAGTAGCTACTGCTATTCCATGTTGTCCTGCTCCTGTTTCAGCAATAATTTTTTTTTTCCCCAATTTAACAGCAAATAATCCTTGTCCTATTGTATTATTAATTTTATGTGATCCAGTATGATTTAAATCTTCTCTTTTAAAATAGATATTTGCCTGATATTTTTTAGAATATTTTTTTGAAAAAAATAATGGAGATGGTCTGCCTACATAATTTTTTAAAATTTCATTAAAAGTAATCTGAAAATATTTACTTTTAATAAAACTTTTATAATTTATTTGTAGTTCTTTTAAATTATTATATAACATTTCTGGAACAAACGACCCTCCAAATTTTCCGTAAAATCCATCATCATCAACAAAATATTTCATATTTTTTTTATTTTTTCTATAAAAGATTTTATCATTTCTTTATTTTTTTTACCGGGATATATTTCAAATTTACTGTTAATATCTATACCAAAAATTTTAGGATGATTAAATTCTTTTATTTTTTTTAAATCTTTACTACTAATGCCACCACTCAAAAAAAATGGAATATCAAAATTATACTTTTTAAGTATATTCCAACAAAATTTTTTTCCACTACCACCATTATTATCAAATAAAAAATAAGAACAAAAAGGAATATAACTTGATAAAGTTTTCATTATAAATGAATTATTTATTTTAAAACTTTTAATGATTCTGAATCCTTTATCAAATAATTTTTTACAAAAAAATGGACTTTCATTTCCATGTAATTGGATAAAATCTAATTTGTTATTATAACTTATATTCATAATATTTTCAATGGTTTCATTAACAAAAATTCCAGTTTTAAAAATTTCTTTTTTTAATTTTGGAATTATAAAATTCTTGCTAAAGAATCTTGGAGATTTTGAATAAAAAATAAATCCTAGAAAATCAGGATTTAAATCGGATATTTCTACTATATCATATTTTAATCCACATATTTTAATTTTAAGAGATTTATTGTATTTCATTTTGATAAAATCTTTCTAATGAATTCATAAAAATTTTACACATTTTTCCTGGATTTTTATGTTTCATAAAATATTCTCCAATTAAAAAACCTTTAAATCCTACTTTTTTATATTTAAAAATATTTTCTACATTATTTATTCCACTTTCTGCAATTTTTATATAACTATTAGGAATTTTTGAATATAATTCTAGACAATTATTTTCATTTACTATAAAAGATTTTAAATTACGATTATTAATTCCTATTAAATCTATATCATCGGTGATTTTTTCTATTTCGTTTTCATTATGAATTTCTAATATTACTTCTAATCCAATAGATTTTGCAATTTTAGATAAATTTTTTATTTCTTTTAAAGAAAGAATATTTGCTATTAATAAAATAGCATCAGATCCTATAGATTTAGATTCAATAACTTGATATTCATCAATAATAAAATCTTTTCTTAAAATAGGAATAGAAATTAAATATCGTGATTTTTTTATATTTTCATTAGATCCTAAAAAATGATAATCTGTTAAAATAGATATTCCACTTACTTTTGCAGCTTCATATCCTTTTATTACTTCTTCTAATGAAGAATTTGAATTTATAATTCCCTTAGATGGAGATTTTAATTTAAATTCAGCAATAATTCCATACTTACTATTTTCTATATTTTTTTTTAATGATAGTATATCTCTTCTAAAAAAAGAACTATTTTCTAATTTTTTTATAGATATAGAATTTTTTTTTTTTTTTATTTCTTTTTTTTTTTTATGAACTATTTTTTCAATAATATTTATCATAAACTTAATAAGTTTCTAAGAATTTTTTTAGCATTTCCACTTTCTAAAGAATATTTTGCTTTACTATAATTAGTATCAAAATCATTAGAATTTAATAAATTCAATGCAAATGTGGCATTTATCAAAACTACTTCCGTTTGAGTAACGGTTCCTTCACCAGATAAAATATTTATAAAAATTTTAATATTTTCTTTTATATTTTTTCCTCCTATTAAATCATTTGGATTGATTATTATTTTATTCTTATTCAATTCTTCTATATAATAATATCTTTCATTTTGTTTAGTATAACATTTTACATGACTGGTCAGTGTTATCTCATCATATCCATCTAAACTATGAATAATAGCATAATTATTTTCTATATTTTGATATAAATAATTATACATTCTTGCTAATTCTAAACTATTAACTCCTAATAGTAAATTTTTAATATTGGCTGGATTTAATAATGGACCAAGAGCATTAAAAATCGTCCTAGTTCCAAATTTTTTTCTATTAATAGATATTTTATTTAAAATAGGATGAAACATAGGTGCATGTAAATAACAAAATCCTACTTTATTTAATTGATTTTTTAATTCTTCTTCTTTATTCGTAAAATTATATCCTAATTCTTCAAATATATTGGATGATCCAGTTATAGATGACGAACTGAAATTACCATGTTTTATTACTTTTTCTCCAGCTCCTGCTACAATAAAACTGGCAATCGTAGAAATATTAAATGTATTTTTTTGATCTCCACCAGTTCCAACAATATCAATTGCATTAAATTCTTTTAGATTAACTTTAATAGATAAATCATTCATAGCTTGATAAAAACCTAATAATTCTTCTATTGTTGGATTTCTCATATTATAAATTGAAGCTATTGCAATTATTTGAACATCATTGATTTTTCCTTTTGAAATATCTATTATTAATTTTTTAGCTTCATTTTTTGTTAAAGTTTCTTCTAAAAAAAGACGTTCTAACACTCTATTCATTTTTATTTAACCAATTACATATTATTTTTTCTCCATATGGTGTTAAAATCGATTCTGGATGAAATTGTACGCCACGTACATCATAAATTTTATGGCGTAAAGCCATAATTTCTCCATTATTTCCGATAGCTGTTATTTGAAGCTCTTTTGGAAAATTATATGGAGAAATTATCCAAGAATGATAACGTCCTACTTGAATTTTATTCGGAATTTTTTTAAATATTATTTCTTTTGGATCTACAATTTTTATAAAACTAGATATCCCATGATAAACCTTTTTAGTATTAAGTAGAGTCGCTCCAAACACCTCCCCTATAGCTTGTTGTCCTAGACAAACTCCAAAAATACTTTTAGTAGAAGCAAAATTCTTAATTAAAGGTTTTAAAATATTAGCTTCATTAGGAATACCTGGTCCTGGAGATAATATAATTTTATTATATTTTTCTATATCTGCAAGATCAATTTCATTATTTCTACATACTTGAACAAAATTTTTAGTGTATTTTTTTACAGTATATACAAGATTATAGGTAAAAGAATCATAATTATCTAAAATTAATATTTTATTCATCATATATTTTTAGCTAAATCTATAGATTTAAATAATGCCATTAATTTATTATCTACTTCTTCTAATTCTTTTCTTTCTTTTGAATTTGAAACTATTCCTGCACCTGCTTGAAAAAAAAGAGTATTATTTTTACTAATAAAAGATCTAATTATAATAGCAGTATTTAGAAATGAATTATTTATTCCAAATAAACCTATAGCCCCTCCGTATACTCCTCTATTTTGATTTTCTATTTTATCAATTAATTCCATTGCTTTATATTTAGGAGCACCTGAAAGTGTACCAGATGGAAATGTATCTGTAAATATTTTTATAATGGATATATTTTTATCTATTTCTCCAGAAACTTGAGAAACCATATGCAAAACATGAGAAAATTTTTGAATTTTTTTTAAAAAATCTACTTTTACATTAGAAGAATTTTTACTTAAATCATTTCTAGCTAAATCTACTAACATAACATGTTCAGCATTTTCTTTGGGATCTTTACTAAGATTTTGAGATAATTGATCATTATTACTTTCATTTGATCTTTTAATTGTACCTGCTATAGGATTTATATAAGCAATATTATTATATATAACTAATTGTGATTCTGGAGAAGATCCGAATATTTTATAGTATCCATAATCAAAATAAAAAAGATAAGGAGAGGGATTAATAAATCGTAAAGCTCTATAAACATTAAATTCATCTCCTTTAAATTTTTGTTGAAACTGACGAGATAATACTATTTGGAAAACATTCCCTCTTAAACACGCATTTATTCCTTTCGATACCATTCTTATATATTCATTATCTGTAAGATTAGAAGTTATATAGTCTACAGTACTAAATGGAAAAAAATGAAAATTCCTTTTTTCTATCAATTTAACTAATTGATCTATGTAAGTTTTTTCTTCAGTATTTTGAAATTGGTGTTCAACTATATAAAGTTCATTATAGGAATGATTAAATATTACCAAATTCTTATAAAAACCTAATCTTATTTTAGGTAAATCATGAAATTTTTTTATTGGAACATAAAATTTTATTTTTTCAAAATATTGAATGCTATCATACGATATATATCCATATAAACCAATATAATAATTGATAAAATCATTACTAAATTCACATTTATTTTGAAAATTTTCAAAATAATTTTGTATTATATTATTAACATTAAATTTATCATTTATAAAAATATGTTTAGTAACGTTATTCGGATATGATATTTTCAATACATCTTGTTCCAAAATCAATTCAGATATTGGATTAATACAAATAATAGAGGAATTTTCTTGTGGACTATTAAATTTTTTGTTGTTATTGTAATAATAGCAACTAGAAAATTCTAATAATAATGTATTTGGAAATACATCTCTCAACTTTAAATATAATTCTACTGGTGTAGTACTATCACTCAGTATTTTTTTCTGAATAGTTTTAAAATTAAATTTCAACATTATATTGTTGCATTTTTTCATTAAAATAAATAATGATGACAACAAAAACTGATTTTGTTTTGTATAATCAAAGATTATTTATATTTATTTTAGTTGAATAATATTCTAGATTAGATTGATAGATTTATTTTCAATTTAATTTTCATTAAAATGTTTTCTATTTTCTAAATAAATAGTTAAAAAACATTAACTAAATATATATATAAACTATATAATTTTTGTTAAATTAATTACATTTACCTTATTTAATTATATGCAAATATATAAAACAAATATACAAATTTTTTATCTCATTTAATTTAATAAAATTACTTAATTATTAAGTTGTAAAAATTTATTTCAATTATTGAATTTTTTTCATAAAAAAATTATTAAATTATATTTGTTTTCAAGTTACTTACAATGAATCCTAATAATTTAAAATATAGTAAAAATCATGAATGGGTAGGTATCATTAATATTCATAAAATTGATGATAATAAAAAAATAGAAGCTTATGTAGGAGTTAGTTTATTTGCTCAAAAAGAATTAGGCGATATTATTTTTATTGATATTGAAAAATCAATTGTCAAAAAAAACATGAAAGAAGGAGAAATTTTTGGAACAATAGAAGCAGTAAAAACTGTTTCGGATTTATTTATTCCTATTTCTTGTACCATACTTGATATCAATAAAAAAACTTTATCTAATCCAGAATTAATTAATAAAAATCCATATGAAAATTGGATTATAAAAATACAAATTAAAAATATTGATGAATATAATACATTAATGTCCTTAATAGAATATGAAAAATATTTGAAAATATAATTATGGAATCATTTTTTTAATATTGATTTATCAAATCATGAAATGAAATATGAAAAAAAATATATCTTATGATTTTCTAGATGAAAAAAAAATTTTTGAAAAAATAGTTGATTTTCATCACAAAGAAATTACTAAAGTACATTTTTTAATTCCTTCTATTCATTGTAGTTCTTGTGTATTAATTTTAGAAAAATTACCAACTATTCATAAAGGTATTTTAAATTCTAATGTAGATATTATTAATAAAACAATTTGGATAACAATAAATAATGTTGAATTAAAATTAAGTGATTTAGCAAAACTTTTAGAAAAAATAGGATATCCACCTTCTATTGATTTAGGATCATTTGAATTTATTCAATCAAAAAAAAAAACAATTATTAATAATAGAAAATTATTAGGAAAATTAGCAATTTCTTTCTTCTGTTTTGGTAATATTATGATATTAGCAATTCCAGAATATTTAGGAGCTATTAATGATCCATGGTATATTAATAATCATTATTTTTTTCGTTATATTATGCTAATTTTAGCTTTACCTATCGCATTATTATCTATTACAGAATATTTAAAATGTGCAATAGAAGGAATTAAAAGAAATATTATCAATATAGATTTATCTATTTTTATTGGAATTACCGTACTTTTTTTATGGAGTATTTATGAAATTATTTATGATATTGGACCAGGTTATTTTGATAGTTTAGCTAGTTTTTATTTATTTATATTAATAAGCAAAATATTTCAGATTCATACACATAAAAAAATTTTTTCTTTTAATAAAAATTATAAATATTTCTATCCTATATTAATTACTAAAATTTTTCAAAAAAAAGAAAAAAAAGTATTTTTATCCTCTTTAAAAGAAGGAGATGTAATTTTAATCCGAAATGAAGAAATAATTCCTGTTGATTCATTATTAATTAAAGGAAAAGCAATATTAGATTCTAGTTTTATTACAGGTGAATCCTATTTAATAAATAAAAAAATAGGAGATAAAATTTATGCTGGATCCAAACAAAAAGGTAGTGCCATTTACTTAAAAGTTATCAAAAATGTAGATCATAGTTATTTAAGTATGTTATGGAAATCCAGTAAAAAAAATAGAAACCAAAAAAAATTTTACTTAGAATCCATTACTAATACTTTTAGCAAATATTTCATTCCATTTGTTATTTTTATTTCCATAATAAATGGATTTTATTGGTTTTTTCAAAAAAATTTTTATAAAATATTTCAAACTATATTTTCAATTTTGATTATTACTTGCCCTTGTGCATTAATTCTATCATCTCCATTAATATTTGGAAATATTATAAAATTTTTTTCTAAAAAAGGATTTTATATAAAAGATATATTTATCATGGAAAAAATTTCTTCTATGAATACATTAGTTTTTGACAAAACTGGAACTTTAACAGATCCTAATAAAGAAATAATTAATTTTAATGGAAAAATTAATTTTGAAGAAAAAAAAATGATTGCATCTTTATTAAATAATTCTTCTCATCCATTAAGTCAAAAAATTTTATCTAAACTAAACATAAATAAATTTTATTCTGTAAAAAAATTTAAAGAGATTTTAGGCAAAGGATTAGAATGTACAATTAATAATATACCTATCAAAATAGGTTCTCCTAAATATTTAGGATTATCTAATCTAGATAACCAAACATTAGTAGCTATTTCCATCAATAATAAATTTATAGGATCATTTATATTTAGGAATTATTATCGTAAAGGAATAAAAAAATTATTCCATCAATTAAAAAATTATAATATAGTGATATTATCTGGAGATAATAATGAAATAGAAAGAAAATATATAAAATCAATTTTACCTAAAAAAAGTAAAATATTATTTAATCAAAATCCTAATGATAAATTAATTTATATTAAAAAATTACAAGAAAAAGGAATGAAAATAATTATGTTTGGAGATGGTATTAATGATTGTGCTGCATTAAATCAAAGTGAAATTGGAATTGCGGTTTCAGATAATCCTACTAGTTTTTTTCCTAGTTGTGATGCTTTTCTTCAATCGAATTTTTTAGATAAAATTTATTTATATTTAAAAATATCTAGAATATCTTCAATACTAGTAATGATTAATTTTACAATTAGTTTATTTTATAATAGTATAGGACTTATATTTGCAATAACTGGAAAATTAAATCCTTTAATATCTTCTATATTAATGCCAATTAGTTCTTTTTCTGTTATTATTTTTTCCATTATATCTACTAGAATAATTTCAAAAAAATTTACTTTTTAACATAACTTATGTCTATATGGATATAATAATTATAATGATATTATCCAGCATTTCATTAAGTATTTTTTTTTTAATATTTTTTTTAATTAGCATTTATTCTGGTCAATTTGATGATTTTGAAACTTCAAAAATTAGAATTTTAATGAATGATAATGATGATATAAAAAATATTGATCTTAACAAAGATATTAATAATATGAAAGTAAATAATTAGAAAAATTTAATCATTATTTTAATGAATTTTAATAAAAATATTACTTCTAATACTATTAAATTAAAAAATTATTATAATAATAGTATTGTTAAAGCTTTTTTATATGCTACAATATTTTGGGCTTTTTTAGGAATTTTAGCTGGACTTTTTGTAGCATTATTATTATTTTTTCCAAAATTACCTGAATTAACTTTTGGAAATCAATTAAAAAATACTCAAGGTATTTTTGGATTTGGAAGGTGGAGAATGATACATACTAATACTGCTATATTTGCTTTTGTAGGAAATATAATTTTTACAGGATACTATTATTCTTTACAACGTTTATTGAAAACAAGGATATTTAGTGATGTTTTGAGTTGGATCCATTTTTGGGGATGGCAATTATTTATTATTTCTACTTGGATAACTTTTTTATTAGGAATAAATACTAGCAAAGAATATGCTGAACATGAATGGCCTCTAGATATAATTTTATTATTCATATGGATTATTTATGGAGTGAATATGATTGGAAGTATTTTGAATAGAAAAGTAAAACATTTATATGTAAGTATTTGGTTTTTATTGGGGACTTGGGTGTCTGTTGCTATGCTGCATTTATTTAATAATTTAGAACTTCCTATATCGGTATTTTCTTTTAAAAGTTATTCTATATATGCTGGTGTTCAAGATGCATTAATGCAATGGTGGTATGGACATAATGCTGTGGCTTTTATTTTAACTACTCCTATATTAGGATTAATGTATTATTTTGTTCCTAAAGCTTCTAATCAGCCAATATTTTCTTATAAACTTTCTATTATTCATTTTTGGTCTCTAATATTTATTTATATATGGGCTGGTCCCCATCATTTGATGTATACTTCTTTACCAAATTGGGCACAAATGTTAGGTACAATATTTTCAATTATGTTAATTGCTCCTTCTTGGGGTGGTATGTTAAATGGACTTTTAACTCTAAGAAGTGCTTGGAAACAATTTTATGAAAATCCTATATTAAAATTTTTTTTAGTTGGAATTATTTGTTATGGATTAGCTACTTTTGAAGGTCCTATGTTAGCTACCAAAACTTTAAATTCAATTGCTCATTTTACTGATTGGATAATTGCTCATGTTCACTTAGGAACTCTAGGATGGAATGGTTTTATGGCTTTTGGAGTTATTTATTGGATAACTCAAAAATTATGGAATACAAAATTATATTCTAAATTGTTAGTAAATATACATTTTTGGTTAGGTATTGTAGGTTTAATATTATACATATTTCCTATGTATTTTAGTTCAATTTTGCAATCTTCAATGTGGAAAGAGTTTAATCCTGATGGAACTTTAAAATACAAAAATTTTTTAGATTCTGTTATATCCATTATTCCTTTTTATAGAGCAAGATTTTTAGGTGGTGCTATTTATCTATTAGGGTTTATTGTAATGGTTTATAATATTTTTATAACTATAAAACATGGTTCATTTATAAATAATGAAAGATTCTTTTATAAGAATTACTATAAAACGGAAGAAAAAATAGATAATTTTCATAATTGGTTGGAAAAAAAACCTATACAAATGACAATATTATCTTTTTTAGCAGTAGCTATTGGAGGATTAATTGAAATTATTCCAACTATAGTAATAAAATCTAATGTTCCTACCATTCATAATGTAAAACCTTATACAGCACTTGAATTAGAAGGTAGAGATCTATTCGTTAGAGAAGGTTGTAATTCTTGTCATAGTGCACAAGTACGTCCATTTAGAGATGAGGTAGTACGTTACGGAGAATATTCTAAAGCTGGAGAATTTGTATATGATCATCCATTTTTATGGGGATCTAAGAGGACTGGTCCAGATTTAGCTAGAGAAGGAGGAAAAAATCCTAGTTCTTGGCATTACAACCATTTATATAATCCAAGATCTACTTCTTCAGGGTCTATAATGCCAGCATATCCATGGCTAATATATAATAAATTAGACAAATCGAATACATATAATAAAATAAAATCTATGATTAGATTAGGTGTTCCGTATAACCCTAAGTATTTAAAAAAATATAATGAAGATATGGATATACAATCACATAAAATTGTATCAGAAATTTATAAAGAATTTCCTAATATAAAAATAGAAATACTTCAACAAGAAAAAATAGAAAAAGAAGATTTCATTCCTTTGGAGGATAGGGAAATTATAGCAGTAATAGCTTATTTACAAAGAATAGGTACAGATATAAAATCATAAAAATAATGAGTTTTTTCAAAAATTATTTTATAGGCGAAAGGAATATAGGTATTTTTCAATCAATTATGTTAATAATATTTTTTTTAAGTTTTTCTTTTATTTTATTTTTTATTTTTTCTAAACCAAAAAAATATTATGACAATAATAAAGTAATGCCAATCGATGATAAAGAAAACGACTATTAATTATGAGATCTAAAATTTCTTCTTTAATTATGATACCTAGTTCTTTTTCTATCATAATATTTATGTCTTATGTTTTTTTTCAAAGTTATAATCAATTATTATATATTACCCATCCTATTACTATACTTTTCTTTTTTATAATAGTAATATTGTTAATAATTTTAGAATTCATTAATAATTTAATCTTTAAGAAAAAAATAGAATCTATTCCAGAAAAAACAAGAAAAAATATACTTGATAAAAATGATGGTAATTATTTTTATAGTATTTATAGATTTATATTTCATGATCCAAAAAAATACAATGATAAAATAAAAAAAATAGATCATGGATTCGATGGTATTTTAGAATTAGATAATGATATACCAATATGGTGGTTACATTTATTTTATATTACTATTGCTATTTCAATAATTTATTTTTTTTCTTTTATTTTTTTAGATTATTCTAATCCTTATAGAGAATATAAGACAGCTTATAAAGAACAATTGAAAAAAATTGAAATTTTTGAAAAAAAAAAGCCCCAAGCATCGATAGAGAATTCTTATTTTAAAAAGGAATTAATTGAAGATGGAAAAATTCTTTTTAAAGAAAATTGTTCTACTTGTCATCAATCAGATGGAAGTGGAAATATAGGTCCAAATTTAACAGATAATTATTGGATAAATACCGTAGAAAAAGATTTATATAAAAATATATTTTCCATAATATGGAATGGTAGTGAAAAAAATCCAACTATGCGTGCTTTTGGCAAATCAGGAGAAATTAAAGGTAATGATATTGAAAAAATATCTAGTTATGTTTATTTTATAAACCAAAATTTAAAAAAACCTTTAAAACAAAAAAAACCTCAAGGAAAAGAAATTTTAGAATGGAAACATTCCAAATAATTTATTAAAAAATATTTTATTTTAGTTTATGAAAAAAAAATTACTTTGCGAAATTGTAATTTTATCTTCTATAATAATTTTCATGACTTTTATTATTTATGTTGCATTTTTTTTTCCAAATGTAAAAAGTCAATTAATTTCAAATAATTATTATGAAGAAGAAATCAAATATCAAAAAATTATAGATGAGAAAAAAAATGCATTAAAAATTTCAAAAAAAATAAATATTTTTGCTACTAATTCTGGAATTGTAATTAGGTTTCCATTTTCCAATGGAAAGGGTTTTGTTACTTTATTTAGATTCTCTTCTAAAAATTTAGATTTTACAAAATATTTTAATCTATGTAAAATGTCAGATAAAAAATTATTTATCCCAAAAAAATTTTTAGTAAAAGGATATTATAAAATTATAATTCGATGGAATGATGGTAATAAAAAAAGATATTTTATAGAAAAAGAATTATTCTGGAACTATTAGAATTTAAAAAATCTATAATAAAATAATATGAAAAAAAATACTATTCGTGAAGAATCTTTAGACTATCATAGTAAATTTCCTGCAGGAAAAATAAAAATTACTCCAACTAAAAATTATAACAACCAAAAATACTTATCACTTGCTTATTCTCCAGGTGTAGCTGAACCTTGTAAAGAAATAGCTAAAGATTTTAACAAAGTTTATAAATATACTTCAAAAGGGAATCTAGTAGCAGTAATTACTAATGGATCAGCTGTATTAGGACTAGGAAATATTGGAGCATTAGCTTCTAAACCAGTAATGGAAGGAAAATCCCTTTTATTCAAAATATTTTCTGGAATTGATGTATTTGATATAGAAATCAATGAATCTAATCCAGAAAAATTTATAGAAATTGTAAAATCTATATCCCCTACATTTGGTGGAATTAATTTAGAGGATATTAAAGCTCCAGAAGCTTTTGAAATAGAAAAAAGGTTAAAAAAAGATTTGGATATTCCTGTAATGCATGATGATCAAGATGGAACAGCAATTATTTCAGGTGCTGCGCTTTTAAATGCAATAGATTATGTAAAAAAAGATATACGTAATATAAAAATGATAGTAAATGGGGCTGGTGCAGCCGCAATTTCTTGTACAAGAATATATAAAAAACTTGGAGTTAATCCAAATAATATTCTTATGTTTGATAGTAAAGGATTATTGCATGATTCAAGAAATGATTTAAATAAAGAAAAAAAGGAATTTTCCATTGATATTTTTATGCCATTTCAGAAGTTAGAAGAAGCAATAATAAATGCAGATGTATTTATTGGATTATCTACAGGTGGTGTATTAACCAATGATATGTTAAAAAATATGGCTAAAAACCCTATTGTTTTTGCAATGGCGAATCCTGATCCAGAGATAGAATATAATTTAGCTAAAAAAATACGTCCTGATGTAATTATCGCTACTGGAAGAAGTGATTATCCTAATCAAGTTAATAATGTTTTAGGATTTCCTTATATTTTTAGAGGGGCATTAGATGTTCAAGCTAGTATTATAAATGACGAAATGAAATTAGCTGCAGTTTACGCTATTGCATCTTTAGCAAAAGAACCAGTTCCAGAACAAGTTAATATTGTTTATAACAAAAAAAATATTTCTTTTGGAAAAGAATATATTATTCCTAAACCATTTGATAATAGATTAATCACTCATGTTACACCAGCTGTAGCTAAGGCAGCTATAAAAACAGGAGTAGCAAGAAATATAATATCAAATTGGAAAGTTTATAAAGAATCTCTTTTAGATAGAATGGGATATGAAAATAAAATATTGAGAATGATACAAAATAGAGCCCGAACAAATCCAAAAAAAGTTATATTTTGCGATGGAGAAGAATACAATATTTTAAAATCAATTCAAATTCTTAATGAAGAAGGAATAATTCATTCTCCTATAATTTTAGGCAATAAAAAACGTATTAAAGATTTAATATCTAAAAATAAATTAGATGTAAAATTTACTATAGTAGATCCGGAAGAAGAAAAAAATAAATATAGGGTTGAACATTATGCAAAAATTCTTTGGAAAAGAAGAAATAGAAAAGGATTAACATTACATGAATCAAAAATTCGTATGAAAAATAACGATTATTTCGGATCTATGATGTTAGATCAAAAAGAAGCAGATCTATTAATTACAGGTTATTCTAGAAATTTTTCTTTAAGTATACGTCCTATATTAAAAATTATAGGAAAAAAAAATAATAATTATAAGGTTTTTGGAATGATAATATTATTAACTAAACGAGGTCCATTATTTTTAGCAGATACTGCTGTAATTCCTAATCCTACTAGTGAAGAATTAGCTAAAATTGCTTTAATGACTTCTTCTCTAGTAAAGAAATTTGATATAGATCCAAATATAGCAATGTTATCCTTTAAAAATTTTTCTTCTAATTCAGATTTAGAAACATCATCTAAAGTTTCTAAAACCGTATCTTTTTTACATAAAAATTATCCAAATCTAATAGTAGATGGGGAAATACAACCTGATTTTGCTTTAAATGAATTTTTATTAGCAAGTAAATTTCCTTTTTCAAAACTTGTAAAAAAACAAACAAATATATTTATTTTTCCAAATTTAGAATCTAGTAATTTAACCTATAAATTTATTAGAGGATTAGGAGAAATTCAAACTATAGGTCCTATTATGATAGGAATAAAAAAACCCGCTCATGTTATGCAAATGCAATCAAATATAGAAGAAATAATAAATTTAACTACAATAGCTGTAATTGATGCGCAAATAAGAAATGATTAAATATTTTCATTTTTTAAATAAAAATTTTTTCCAAATAAAATTTTAATTTTTTTTTGAAAAAATCTATTAAAACTAGATGTATAAAAAATTGGAACTTTATTTTTATAATTTTTATTTTTATCAATTAATAATAATAATCGATTTTCTTTTAATTTTTTTTTTATTTCTAATGCTACTATTTTTTGTATATTTAATAAATGAACCTTTCCATTAAAAAAATCTCTTATATAATCATATATGTATAAATAATGAGTGCAAGCTAATATTAAAACATCTATTGATATTGATTTTAAATGAATTAAATAATTAATTATATAATTCTCTATTTTTTTTATAGGGAAATTTTTTTCTATAAAAAAAGCTAATAATGGAATGGATAATTGAATTATATCTAAATGACGATAATATTTTTTTATTTCATTCAAATAAAAATTTGAACGAATAGTAGAAGGGGTCGCTATAATTCCTATTCTTTTAGAATACAAAAATATGTTATTTTTTATTACTGGATCTATTACATTTAATATTAATATTTTTTTTTGAAATTTTTCTAAAATTATATTTAAAGCATTAGATGTTATTGAATTACATGCTATTACTAAAGCTTTACATTTTTTTTCATATAAAAAAGAAACAATTTTGATTGCATTTTTTATAATAAAATTTTTTGATTTATCTCCATAAGGCATATTCCCAGTATCTCCAAAGTAAATAAAGTACTCATTAGGCATTTGAATTTTTATTTCTTTGGCTATAAGAAGTCCTCCAATTCCGGAATCAAATATACCTATTGGATTATTTTTATCCATATGAATATTTGTTTAAACAAACAATTTTTTACATAATTTTTTTTTTAATCTGGAAGCTTTATTAGCATGTATAATATTTTTCTTAGATAATTTATCTATCATAGAAATCACTATTGCATGATTTTTTTTATTTTTATTTAATAATAATTTCTTAATAAAAGTTTTTGTACTTTTATTTAAATATCTATTTCTTAGATATTTAATTTTATTTTGTTTAATTCTCTTTATAGAAGATGAATGATTAGCCATAGAAAATATTATTATATAGCCCATAGGGGAATCGAACCCCTCTTTCCAGGATGAAAACCTGACGTCCTAGCCAATAGACGAATGGGCCTTTTTATGGATTTTATTAAAAATAAATTTTTTTTATATTTAACACAAGTTATTTTATTATTTAATAGAAAAACCTATTGATTTTAAATCTTTCCAAAACAAAGGATATGATTTTTCCACAACATTAGGATTACTTATTTTTAATAAAGGAATATTATATAATAATACAAATGGAATAAATGACATAGCCATTCTATGATCTTGATAGGTTTCTATTATTATTGGATGATTAAAATCTTTTTTTATAAATTTTTTTATTGCTATACAAGAATCAGTTATTTCAGAAATAATACCAAATTTTGATAATTCTATTTTCAATGCTAATAATCTATCTGTTTCTTTAATCTTTAAAGTTTCTAATCCTTTTAAATAACATTTAATTCCAATAGCTGCACAAGTAACGGCTATAGTTTGTGCTAAATCTGGTGTTTCATTTAAATCTAATTCTAAAAATTTTTTTTTTTCAAAAAAAGATTTTTTATTTAAAATAATTGTTTTTTCTTTAAAAGTTGTAGAAATTCCGAAGTGTTTTTCGTATAAATATGCAACTTTTTTATCTCCTTGAAAACTATTATTGCTGTATGAATTAAGTTTTATATTGCTATTATTTGAAATAGCTGCCATAGAATAATAATAAGAAGCTGAACTCCAATCAGATTCTATATAAAATTTCTTTTTTCCAATTTTTTTACCTGGAAAAATTCCAATATTATTTCCTTCCCAAAAAATTCGTATCCCAGCTAATTTCAAAATATCAAAAGTCATTTTTATATATGGAATAGACGTAACTTTTTTTAAAAGAGATATTTTTAATCCGATCTTAAATTTACTAGCTACTAACATTAAAGAACTAATATACTGACTACTAACTCTTGCATCTAAATTTACTTTACCTCCTAAGATATCTTTTCCTAATATTTTTATCGGTGGATAACCAGTTTTTTCTAAATAAGTGATTTTAGCTCCTAATTGATTCAAAGCCTCCACTAATATAGAAATAGGACGTTCTTTCATTCTACTTGACCCTGTTAATATTGTAATTCTATTTTTTTGAATAGAAAAATAAGAAGTTAAAAAACGCATCGCAGTTCCGGCATGGTTAATATCCAAAAACTCAGAATTACTACATAGACTATATTTGAGTATGTTAGTATCTTTACAATTGGAAATATTTTCAATAAAAATATCATTTTTATAAAGAGCTTTTAAAATTAGAAGACGATTGGAAATACTTTTAGATCCAGTTATAGATATAGAACCAAACACATTTGGTTCATTTTTATGAATATTAATATAAGAACACATTTTATTTTAATTTTTTATTTTGATGATGTCTTTTATGATCTCTTATTTTTTTTTCTTCTAAATTCTTATTAAAAGATTTTTCTAAATTAATTCCAGTTTGATTAGCTAAACAAATTATGATAAACAATACATCTGATAATTCTCTTCCAAGATCTTCTTTTATTTCATTTTTTTTTTTTGATTGTTCGCCATAATTTCTAACTATAATTCTAGAAACTTCACCAACCTCTTCAGATAATAAAATAGTATTGGTTAATATATCGAAATAACGTATTCCATGATTTACAATCCAATTGTCTACAACTTTTTGAATATTTTTCATTTTATTTATTTTTTAATTTTAGTAAAATTTTTACTTTATCTATTATTGATTTATAATTCAATCCATATTTATTTAATAATTCCATAGGTTTACCACTTTCACCAAAAGTGTCATTTACAGCTACTATCCTCTGAGGAATTTTATGCATTTTAGTAGTTATTACTCTTGCAATACTCTCACCTAATCCTCCTAAATAATTGTGTTCTTCTGCTGTTACAATACAACCAGTTTTTTTTATAGATTGTAGAATGGTTTTTTCATCTAATGGTTTAATTGTATGCACATTAATAACTTCAGACTCAATCCCTTCTTTTTCATATAAAATTTTAGATGCTTTTAATGATTCCCATACTAAGTGACCAGTACTTACAATCGTTACATCTTTTCCATTTGTTAAATAAATTGCTTTACCAATTTCAAAAATTTGATTTTTTTTAGTGAAATTTTCTACTGAAGGCCGTCCAAAACGTAAATATACAGGTCCTATATAATTGGATATCGCTATAGTTGCAGCATAAGTTTGATTATAGTCACATGTATTAATTACTGTCATTCCGGGTAACATTTTCATTAATCCAATATCTTCTAAACTTTGATGAGTTGCCCCATCTTCACCTAAAGATAATCCAGAATGAGAAGCACATATTTTTACATTTTTATTAGAATAAGCAATTGACTGACGGATTTGATCATATACACGAGACGTCGCAAAATTTGCAAATGTTCCGGCAAATGGTATATATTCGCCAATGCTCAATCCAGCTGCTATACCCATCATATTAGCTTCTGCTATTCCAATTTGAAAAAATCTATCAGGATATTTTATTGAAAAATCTTTCATAAATAAAGAACTGGTGAGATCTGCACATAATGCCACAATTTTTTTATTTTTTTTTCCTAAAAACGTTAAAGCATCACCAAATCCTTTTCTAGTTTCTTTTGATTCTTTATTTTTTAACATAATAATAAAAATTTATAATGGATAATCTTCTAATTGACTTTTAATATTTGAAAGTTTATCTAATGCTATTTTCAATTCTTCATCATTAGGAGATTTTCCATGCCATTTATTATCGCCCATCATAAAATCTACTCCATACCCCATTTGAGTATATAAGATAATTAAAACAGGTTTTTTATTTCTAGTTTTATTTTTAGCATTTTTTAAAGTTTTAATTACACTATATATATCATTACCATTTTTTTCTTCTAACACTTCCCATCCAAACGATAAAAACTTTTTTTTCAAATCCCCAAGAGGTAGTACTTCATCCGTTGATCCATCTATTTGTTGACCATTATAATCCACAGTTGCTATATAATTATCTATTTTTTTTGATCCTGCATATAAAACAGCCTCCCAGATTTGACCTTCATTTAATTCTCCATCTCCGTGTAAACTATAGATAATAGTATCTAATTCTTTATTTAATTTTTTTGATATTGCTACTCCGATAGATACTGACATTCCCTGACCTAATGATCCAGAAGATATTCTTATTCCTGGTAATTTATCATGTACTGAAGGATGCCCTTGCAATCTAGAATTTATTTTTCTAAAAGAAGATAATTCTTTAATCGGAAAAAAACCTGATCGAGCTAATACACTATAATATAAAGGTGATATATGACCATTTGATAAAATGAAAATATCTTCTCCATATCCGTTCATTGTAAATTTTTTTGGATTATAATTCATTATTGTTTTGTATAATGCTACTAAATATTCTGTACATCCTAATGATCCTCCAGGATGACCAGAATTTGCGTTATTTACCATACGAAGAATATCTCTTCTAACTTGGATACATAAATCTTTTAAATAATGTATATTCATTATTAACTTTAATTTTAATTTTAAGACATATTAAATTAATAAAAATAGTGAGATTATAAATCAATTTTTTAATTAATGAGTATTATAAATAGGAAAGCAAAATATAAGTTTCATTTATATAATTATTATATAGCTGGAATACAATTATTAGGATCAGAAGTAAAATCCATAAGAAAAAATAAAGTAAATATTTCTGAAAGTTTTTGTCAAATAAAAAATGGAGAACTTTATTCTATTAACATGTATATTGAAAAATATGAATTTGTTTTCGATCCTAATTATTCAACTAATAGAGATAGAAAACTACTGTTAAATAAAAATGAATTATTAAAAATTAATAAAAAATTATTAAATCCAGGAATAACTATCATTCCTATTGAAATTTTTTTTAATAAAAATGGATATGCAAAAATGAAAATAGCTATAGCAAAAGGTAAAAAAAATCACGATAAACGAGAGTCTATTAAAAAAAGAGAATCAATTAGAGATGTAAAAAGATATTTTATTTAATTGAATTACAATTGATCATTTGGAATAAAAGATCAATTCTAGTGAAAGGATTTTTTTACTAAAAAAAAATATCCTAGAAAAGAAATAATATCTGATAATAAAAATTATAGTATAATTCATAAAAAATATTTTTATAATTTTATGAGAAATACTAATGATAAATATCTTTTAACAAAGATAAAATAGAAGATCAAAATAATTTTATTTACTTTTAAATATTGCTCTATTTTAGATGATTTTTTTTTTTAAATATATAAAATGATATAAAAATACTGAATTGATATAAAATTAATAAAGGAATTAGCACAATAATTGTGCTAAGTATATCTCCCGGAGTAATTGCAGAAGAAATAATTAACATTATTAAAAATGCGTGTTTTCTATATTTTCTTAAAAAAGAATAAGAAATTAATCCTGCTTTAGATAATAAAAAAATAAAGAATGGAAATAAAAATATCATTCCCATTAATAATACAGAATTTATAATCAATGAAATATAATCTGATAAATCAAAAATATTTTTTGGAAAATTACTTATTTTAAAAGTATATCCAAAATTAATTAAGAATGGAAATAATATAAAATATCCAAAAAACATTCCAATACAAAATAAAGTACTAACCATAGTTGTAATTATTTGAGAATATATTCTTTCTTTATCAGAAAAAGCAGGACTTATGAAACTCCATAATTCATAAAAAATATAAGGAAATGATAAAATAAATCCTCCACAAAAACATATCCATATATAAATGTTAAATTGACCAAATATTTCTCTATTTTGAATAGATAAATTATGAAAATATAATTTATTTGTAAAATGTTTAAGTAACCGATAAGTAATAAAATTTTTTTTAGCAGGACCAAAAATAATTTGGTTAAACAAAATTTTTTTATTAATCATTAAAAAAAACATCATAATTATGATAACAAATAAACAACGAATCATACGGATTCTTAGTTCTTCAATATGTTCCCAAAAAGGCATTATTTTTTTTTTATTCATAAAAAATACTTAATAACAAATGAAATGTGGAATTATAGGTCTTCCTAACGTTGGAAAATCAACATTTTTTAATATTATATCAAATTCCAAAGTATTATCAAAAAATTTTCCATTTTGTACTATTAATCCGAATCATGGAGTTATAAAAGTAGCAGATGATAGATTATTAGAATTAAATAAATTTATAAAATCTAATAAAATAATTCCATCTGAAATAAAAATAGTAGATATAGCTGGTCTAATCAAAGGATCTCATAAAGGAGATGGATTAGGTAATAAATTTCTATCTCATATTCGAGAAACAGATGCTATTATTCATATGATACGTTTTTTTAATGATATGAATATTCTTCATGTAGAAGGAGATATTAATCCTATTAGGGATAAAGAAATTATTGATATGGAATTACAATTAAAAGATTTATCTACTATAGAAAAAAAAATAGATAAGATTTCTAATGATTTATCTTCTAAAAAAAAAAACAATGAATTTATTTTTTTAAAAAAAATATTAATCTTTTTAAAAAAAGGAAAAAATATTAGAATGTATCCGTTTAAAAATGATGAAAGAAAATATATAAAAAATTTACAATTACTTACGGAAAAACCTGTTTTATATATTTGTAATACAAATGATGATTTAAATATTATTCAAAATAAACCTACTGTAAAATTATTACAAAATATAGTAAAAATGGAAAATTCTAATATTTTATTTTTTTCTTTAAAAAAAAGAATAAATTTTAACTATTTATTTAAAAACATTCTTTTTTTACTTAATTTAAAAACATTTTTTACAGTAGGAAAAAAAGAAATTCGTGCTTGGAATATTCCTAAATCATATACTACATATGAAGCTTCTTCAATTATTCATACTGATTTTAAAAAAGGTTTTATAAAAGCAGAAATTATTCGTTATGATCATTTTATTAAATATCAATCAGAAGAAAAATTAAAAAAATTAGGAAAAATTTTTTTAGCAGGAAAAAATTATCTTATCAAAGATGGTGATATTATTTATTTTCGATTTAGTTCTCATAAAAAAAATCTTTAAATCGATAATTAATTTCTTGTAAAGTTTCATATATTAATAATATAGATTTTTTTACATCAGACATATTAACCATTTCTACTGTAGTATGCATATATTTCAGTGGAATAGATATTAAAGCCGATAAAATTCCTTTATTGGAATATGCAAAAGCATCTGTATCTGTTCCAGTACTATATTTAGATACCAATCTTTGAAATTTAATATTATTCTTAATAGCTGTATCTATAATAAGTTCTCTAATATTTTTTCTTATTGATGGAGCATATGAGATGACTGGTCCTAGTCCGCATTTTATATCACCTTCTATTTTTTTACTAATCATAGGAGTAGAGGTATCATGAGTTACATCTGTAATAATAGCTATATTAGGTTTTATTGTATTAGCAATCATTTTTGCACCTTTAAGTCCAATTTCTTCTTGAACTGAATTAATAGTATATAAACCATATTGTAAATCAATTTTATTATTAACTATCATTTTTGTTACTTCTGCCATTATAAATCCTCCTATTTTATTATCTAATGATTTAGAAACAAAATATTTTTTATTCATAATAAAAAATTCATCCGCATATGAAATCATACATCCTACGTGAATTCCTAATTCTAATACTTCTTTTTTACTGGATACTCCAATATCTATGAATATATTTTCTATATTAGGACTTTTTTCATCATAAGTTTTTCTTGTATGAATAGCAGGCCAACCAAAAACACCCGGAATTTTTCCTTTAGTAGTATGAATCATAACTTTTTTAGATAAAACAATTTGATGATCAATTCCTCCATTACGAGAAACATATATTATTCCATTTTCTGTTATATAATTTACACACCATGATATTTCATCAACATGAGATTCAATTACTAATTTTTTAGGAGCATTAGGATTAATTATAGCTACAGCAGATCCATATAAATCTGTGGATATTTTTTCTGCATATTTACTAATATAATCAATCCATATTTTTTGTCCCTCCATTTCTTCTCCTACTGGAGAAAAACTATTTAAATATTTTTCAAGAAATTTAATAGAATTTTTATCTAATATATTTTTCATATTTTTTTTTTTTTTATTTTTTATAAATTATAAATAATATAAACCTTTGAAAACAAGTTTTACCGGACCTGTTAAATATATATTATGATACATATTTTCTGTTCTTATAAAAGAAACCCATAATATACCTCCTAAAGTACTGACTTCTATATTCTTATTATTTTTTATTCTGTTTGTTTCAAATGATGCAATGACAGATGCAACTACCCCAGTTCCACAAGATAAAGTTTCATTTTCTACACCTCTTTCATAAGTACGAACTTGTAAAATATTATGATTAATTTTAACAAAATTTACATTTACTCCATTATTCATCATATAGATTTTATGATGTCTAATATATCTACCTTGATTATAAACATCCAAATTTTTTAAATTATTTACAAAAACAATATGATGAGGTGATCCTGTGTTTAAGAACATATCACTTTCTGAATATTTTTTTATATTATTTCTTTTTAAAGAAGTTAATTGTAATGAAATTATATCATTTTTATAATTATCTACTATTCCTTTATGATAACCATCAATAGATTTAAAAAAAATCTCATTGCTTTTAGAATTTCCAATTTTTTTTGAAAAAGCTATTGCACATCTTCCTCCATTTCCACACATGGTACTTTCTTTTCCATTAGAATTATAATATTCCATATAAAAATCACAATTATAATTTTTATGAATAAAAATAATTCCATCTGCACCAATTCCAATATTTCTATTACACAATGTTTTTAAAATAAAAGAATTTTTACTAAAATTATATCTTTCATTCATACAATTTATAATAATAAAATCATTTCCCGTACCATGAAATTTAAAGAAGTTTAATAACATTATTAATTAAGAATTATTCAGTACATTCAGTTATACAATTATACTGAGGAATATTGTTTATATTATATTTATATTTTGATATTTATATTATACTAAATTACAAATTAAATCATTTAATCAAGTATAAGTATAAAGTAAATTATATTGTTATGAATATAAAGAAAATAATTTTTTATATTTTAATAAGTAGTTTTATAAGTTCTATAGTAAGTATTACTATATATAAAAAATATATCGAAAAAAATTTAAAATTTTTTTCATACATTTCACCTTTTACACATAAAGATTATAATACAAAATATGATTCTTCTAATAAAGAATTAGTATTTTCTCATTCATTTTATAATAGTCAAGTTTCTAATGATTTTACAAAATCAGTAGAAAAGGCTCTACCTACAGTAGTTAGTATTAGGGGAATATTTAAAAAATATTATAAAAAAAATAACATTAGTTTCTTTGATTTCTTTTTTAAAAGACAAAAATATAATTTAAATAGCAAAGACGAAAATAATTATTTACAATATAAATTTATTTATCCAGAATTTCATGGATCTGGAGTAATTATATCTTCTGATGGTTATATTGTCACTAATAATCATGTAATAAAAAATGCTAATTTAATTGAAATAACTCTTAATGATCAAAGATCTTATATAGCTAAATTAATAGGAACTGATCCAAGTAGCGACATAGCTTTATTAAAAATTAATGAAAAAAAGTTACCATTTATTATTTTTCATGATTCTGATAAAGTTAAGGTAGGTGAATCGGTTTTAGCAATCGGAAATCCTTTTGATTTAAATTTTACTGTTACAGCTGGAATTATTAGTGCTAAAAATAGAAATTTAGGAATTTTAAAAGGTGACAATCCATTGGCTATGGAATCATTTTTTCAAATAGATGCTATTATAAATCCTGGAAATAGTGGTGGCCCGTTAGTCAATGTATTTGGAAATTTAATTGGAATTAATACTGCTATATCTTCTTTTACAGGAAATTTTTCAGGATATGGCTTTGCATTACCTTCTAATTTAGTGAAGAAAGTAGTTAAAGATATCAGACAGTATGGAATAGTTAAAAGAGCTTTTTTAGGAATAAAGGGATTAGATCCATCTAATATAGGATTATATAATAAATATTATAATAATATTATAATACCACAAAATGGACTCATAGTAAAGGAAGTGTTCACTAATAGTAGTGCATATTATGCAGGTATTAAAAAAGGAGATATAATAAAAAATATAAATAATAAATCAATAAAAAATATATCGGATATTGCATTAATTATTGGAATGAAACATCCCGGAGATAAAATAAAAATTATTGTATTAAGAAATGGAATAAAAAAAATATTTTATGTTATTTTAAATGATTTTCAACATAAAAAATAACTATTAAGTTATAATATCAAGGAATTATGTATAATTGAGTTTTTTTGAAAAAAATTTTTTATAAAAAGATAAATTGTTAATATAAGCTATTTATTTTCCTCAATTATATATATATATCAATAATCCATATTTAAATTTTTTATTTTTTTAATATTTATTTTATATAATATAATCAAACATATTTGATTTTATAAAGATAGATTTTCTAAAATATCTATCTACCTACTTACATTAAATAAAAGGAATAACACTATTTAACCAATAGATAGATGGTAATAGTCCTATAAATTTTAGAAAAAAATAAATGATTAAATCGATCATAAATATATTTAAAAATTAATTTCATTAATCTTATATATACTATAATTAGTTATATAATAGATTATTTTTTAATTGATTAACGAATAAATTTTACAAATCCTTTTTTTTAGGGTACTTTCATAAAAATAATAATATTCATTTTTTTTATGATTTTTTTTTAAAAATCCAATTATAGATGGGCTATTTTTATAGCTATTCCGATTAAATAAAAATTTATGAATCTTAGCAAAGAATATTATAAACATAAATCAGTATTATTAGAAGAAAGCGTTAGAAATCTTATTACAAATAAAAATGGCATATATATAGATGCTACATTTGGATTAGGTGGGCATTCTTATGAAATTTTAAAAAGAATAAGTAAAAAAGCTAAGTTGATATCTCTTGATCAAGATAAAGAATCCATAAAGAAAAATTTAATTAAAGATAAACGTTTACACTTATTTCATAGTAATTTTATCTATATTCAGGATATTTTAAATAAAAAATTATTTATAGAAAAAGTATCAGGAATTTTAGCAGATTTAGGAATCTCTTATTTTCAAATAAACAATCCTAAAAGAGGTTTCTCTCATAAATTAAATTGCATTTTAGATATGAGAATGGATCAGGAAAAAAAATATTCTGCTAAAAATGTAATTAATGAATCTTCATATGAAAAATTATCTTATATATTCAAAGAATATGGAGACTTTAATAATACAAAAAAAATGGTAGGAAGAATATTAGAGAAACGTATTATTAAAAATATTTCTACAAGTTCAGATTTATTAAAAATTTTCTTCATTAGAGGTTCTTTTAAAGAAAGGAAAAGATTTTTTTCAAGATTATTTCAATCTATACGTATAGAAGTAAATGATGAAATAAACAAATTAAAAAATTTTCTATATCAATCTTCTGATATTATAGAACCAGGAGGAAGAATCGCGATTATTTCATATCATTCTATTGAAGATAGAATAGTTAAAAATTTTTTTAAAAATGGAATTATTTTTTCCGAAAGAAAACCTGATAAAATTCCATTTAAAATGATTCATAAAAAAGTTATTAAACCCACTTATATAGAAGTAAAAAAAAATCCAAGATCCAGAAGTGCAAAATTAAGAATTGCAGAAAAATTATAAAATAATGAAAAAAATTATAATAAATATTTTAAAAGGAAAATTCCTAATAGGAAAAAATGCTTATAATACTTGGATATTCATCATTTTTATGACAATATTGTCATTAATTAGTATTACTAGTTCACATATTATGGAATATAACATTAGAAAAATAAAAAAATTAAATAAAGAAATAAAAGAATTAAAATCTAATAATAAAAGTGTAATAAATTTGCAAAATTTAAATTAATCTATTAGTTTATACTTAACATTTTTTAATTTATAATTTTAAATGATATGGAACGAAATAGATCCGTATTGTTATATAAGTCTTATATTATTAGTTTCTTATTTTTATTTATTGCAATATTAATTATATATAAATTGTTTGAAATTCAAAATAATCCAGAAAATTATAAAAAATTAGTACTGAAAAGAATTCATCAAAATGAGTTGAATAAAAAATTAGAAAATTATTGATAAAATATTATCCACATAATGGTAAAAACATTAAAAGAAGTTTTAAAAAATGTAAATATATTAAAAATTATAGGAGATAATAATTTATTTAAAAAAGTTAATGGAATTTTTATTAATTCTAAATTGATAGATAATAATTCAATATTTATAGCAAAAAAAGGAAAAAAAATAGATGGACATTCTTTTATTCAAGAAGCAATACAAAAAGGAGGAGATACTATTATTTGTGAAACGATTCCTAATTATATTTGTAAAAATATTACTTATATTATTGTTTTAAATTCAGTCAAAGCTTTAGGATATATAGCTGCTAATTTTTATGATAATCCTTCAAAAAAAATCCAATTAATAGGAATTACAGGTACAAATGGAAAAACTTCCACTGCTATGATACTTCATAAAGTATTTTTGGAAATGGGAGAAAAAAATATTCTTATATCTACTATAGGAATTAGAATATTATATGATAAATATCCAGTTAAAAATACAACTCCAGATATTATTGATATTAATAAATATTTAAATTTATCCCTTAAAAAAGGATGTAAATATGCTTTTATGGAAGTTAGTTCACATGGGATTGATCAAAAAAGAATTTTTGGATTATTATTTAAAGGGGGGATATTTACTAATATAACTCATGATCATTTAGATTATCATAAATCTTTCTGTAATTATTTATCTATAAAAAAGCAATTTTTTGATGAATTACCAAATAATTCTTTTTCCTTAATTAATATAGACGATAAAAACTATTCAAAAATAATAAAGGATACTTCGTCTAAAATTTATTTTTATGGATTGAAAAAAAAATCAGATTTTAAAATAAAAGTTTTAAAAAAATCTATTAATGGTAGTTTATTAAAAATTGATAAAGAAAAAATATATATAAATTTGATCGGAAAATTTAATATTTATAATATATTAGCTAGCTATGCTACATCTATTTTATTAGGAATAAATAAAAAAAAAATTTTAAAAAAGTTGAGTAAAATTAATCCTATTATAGGACGTTTTGAACATTTTACTTCTAGATCTGGAGTACATATAATTGTAGATTATGCACATAATCCAAATGGATTAAAAAATATTTTTGATTCTATCAATGATGTTTTTTATAATAATAAAATTCAAAGAAAATTAATTTGTGTAATAGGTTGTGGAGGTAATAGAGATATAGAAAAAAGGCCGATAATGGGGAAAATGGTATATGAAACTTGTGATATATCTATTTTTACTTCTGATAATCCTAGAAATGAGGATCCTAATAATATATTAATGGATATGAAAAATTTTTTATCACACATAAAAAATGATCCTATTCTAACTTTTATTGATCGAAAAAAAGCAATACAATATGCAATAAAAATTGCAAAAAAAAATGATATCATTGTAATAGTTGGAAAAGGACATGAAAATTATCAAGAAATAAAAGGAAAATTTTATCCTTTCAATGATATGGATATTGCAAAATCAAATTTTTTTTAATTTTAAAAAAATAAAAATTAATATTAAATAAATTTATTTTTTTCATTTAAAATCATGATAAATTCTATTTTTTATAGATCTTCACTAGCTTTTTTTCAATCTTTTTTATTATCACTTTTTTTATATAAAAAAGTTATAAGTTGGAATAAAAAAAAAAAATTTTTAACAGAAAATATACGTAGTCTAGGACTGATAGGTGAAAAAAAAAAAATTGGGATCCCAACGATGGGAGGAGTTGTAATAATATTATCAACATTAACATCCACTATATTATTTTCTTATTGGAATAATATTTATATTATTTCATTAATTATCAGTTCTATATGGTTAGGTTTTATTGGTTTTATTGACGATTATATAAAAGTAAAATTTAATAAAAAAGGATTAAATGCATTTGGAAAAATACTAGGTCAATTGATTTTAGGAATTTTTATAGGAATTATTATATTTTTTAATGAAAATGTAAAAAATTTACAAGAAAAAAATTATTTTCATAATCATAAATATAGTTTTACTACCTCATTACCAAATATATTTTCTAGATTTCTGTTTAAAAGAAATGAAAAAAAATTTGATTATTCTGATTTGTTAATTTGTTGTAATAAAAAATTAAGCAAATATACATGGATTATTTTTATCACATTTATTGTTATAATGATAATATTTTTTTCTAATGCAGTAAACATAACAGATGGAATAGATGGATTAGCTGGAGGAACGTCATTGATCATTTTTATCACTTTATTTTTATTTTCTATAATTTCTAGTAATAAATATTATTCTGATTATTTTAATTTTATATATATTCCAAATATAACAGAAACAATAATTTTTTCTACGTCTATTATAGGATCTTTAATTAGTTTTATTTGGTATAATGCTTATCCAGCTCAAATTTTTATGGGCGATACTGGAAGTCTTTTTATAGGTGGATTAATTACTATATTAGCTTTTTTTATTAAAATAGAGTTTATTCTACCTATTTTAGGAGGTATATTTTTATTAGAAAATATTTCTGTCATTATACAAATTTTATATTTAAAATATACTAAAACTAAATATGGTATAGGAAAAAGGATTTTTTTAATGGCGCCTATACATCATCACTTTCAAAAATTAGGAGAACATGAAAATAAGATTTGTATTCGTTTTATTATTATACAAATTATATTATCAATTTTATCTTTAATTTTATTAATTACATGATTATATGAATAAATTAATAGTTGTCCTAGGAGGAGGAGAAAGTGGAATAGGAGCAGCTTTATTAGCTAAAAGGAATAAATGTAATATATTTGTATCTGATTCTGGTCAAATATCCAATAAATATAAAAATATTTTAAAAAATAATAATATTCCATTTGAAGAGAATGGACATACAGAAAAATTTATTATTGAAAAATCATATAAAGTTATTAAAAGTCCTGGGATTCCTAGGAATATTAGATTAATAAATAATATTATTTCATCAGGAATTCCAATTTTATCTGAATTAGAATTTGGAAAAAATTATATAGATAGTTGTATTCCTATTATAGGAATTACTGGAAGTAATGGAAAAACTACTACAAGTTCTATTACTTACAAAATTCTTAAGAAGAATCAATTCAATGTTGGTCTAGCAGGAAACATAGGATATAGTTTTTGTAAAGATATTTTACAAAAAAAAAATATGTATATATTAGAAGTTAGCAGTTTTCAACTAGATGATATTTTTAATTTTCGTTTTAATATTTCTGTTTTATTGAATATTACAAGAGATCATCTAGATAGATATAATAATATGGAAAATTATATAAATTCTAAATTTAGCATAACTAATCTTCAAGAAAAAGATGACTTTTTTATATATAATTACGATGATCCTATGATTCAATTAGGATTAAAAAAAAATTCCATTATATCAAAATGTATCCCATTTTCTATAAAAAAAAAATTAAACTTTGGTGCTTATTTAGACAATAAGAACATTTATTTAAAATTTTATAAAGAAAAATCTCATATAATATACCCTTATAATAAAAATATTTTTTTACTAAAGTATTATAATATATATAATATTATGGCAACGTTAATAATATCTAAATTATTAAATGTAAATAATGATATAATTTCTTCTATATTAGAAAAATTAAACTCAATAGAACACAGAATGGAAGAAATCCCTTACAAAGTAAATGGAGTAAAATTTATTAATGATTCTAAATCTACTAATGTGCATTCTGCATTATTTGCATTAAAAATTATTAAATCTCCTATTATATGGATATTAGGAGGAATAGATAAAGGAAATGATTATGGAAAATTGATTAATTTAGTTAAAAAAAAAGTAAAAATTATCATTTGTTTGGGAATAAATAATTCAAAAATTATAAATTTTTTTAAGAAATTTGTTAAAACTATTTTAGAAACAGATAACATGAAAGAAGCAGTATCTGTTTCTTATAAATTATCCATTCCAGGAGATATTGTTTTATTGTCGCCCGCCTGTTCTAGTTTAGATATTTTCAAAAATTATGAAGAAAGAGGGAATAAATTTAAAAAAGAAATAGAAAATCTTTATTATTCTATATAATAATAAAAAATGAAGAAAATAGAATATTTTTTTAGTAAGTATCTAAAAGGAGATAAATACTTATTAGCATTGATATCGTTATTAACGATATTTTCATTTTTACCAGTGTATTCTGCAAGTAGTAATTTAATTTTTTCAAAAAAAAGTAATATAAATATTTTATCTATTTTTTATTTTTTATTCAAACATATATCTTTTTTGATATTAGGTTTTTTTATTCTTATAATTATTCAATTTATCAATTATAAATACTTTTATAAAATTTCTGTTTTTTTATTACCAGTAGTATTTATTTTATTGATTATTACAATGAATCAAGGAGTAAAAATACATGGAATAAATGCAGCTAGATGGTTACATGTCCCTATTCTAAATATATCTTTCCAAACTTCTAATATTGCCAGTTTGGTACTTTTTGTGTATTGTTCTGGTTTCTTATCTAAGAAGAAAAATCAGAAAATTACTTTTACGAATTCTTTTTTTCCTCTTTTATTGCCTATACTTTCTATTATAGGGTTAATTTTTCCTAATAATGGATCTACAGCTATTATAATGTTTATTTCTATTTCAATCATATTATTTATAGGTGGATATCCGGTTATAAATACTATGAGATTTTTTTTATTAGGATTGATATCATCCATTATATATATTTTTTTTACTATTAAATGGGATAATCATCATTCTTTTCAGAGAGTTTTTACATGGAAAAATCGAATAATAGAATATCTTATACATGAAGAAAATACTCAAATCATTCAATCAAAAGTAGCTATTATCCTAGGTAATAAATTAGGGCGAGGACCCGGTAAAAGTATATTAAAAACTTTTCTTCCACAATCTTATTCAGATTTTATTTATTCCATTATAGTAGAAGAATATGGTATTTTTGGTGGATTATTACTATTATTTATCTATTTACTTCTATTATTTAGAATGATGATAATTGCGACAAAATTAAAAAATTATTTTTGCACACTTTTAGTATTTTCTGTTGGACTACCAATTATTAATCAGGCTTTAATAAACATGGGGATAGCCGTAGGAATTTTTCCTATTACTGGGCAAACTTTACCATTAATTAGTGCAGGAGGTACTTCTATTTTAATGAGTTTTTTAAGTTTTGGAATTATACTAAATGTTAGTAGAAAAATATATGAGTAAATAATAAAATATGAATAAAATATATCCCAAAATAATTATAGGAAGTGGAGGAACAGGTGGTCATATATATCCAGGAATTGCTATTGCTAAAGCAATTAAAAGAAAAATTCCAGAATCTAATATATTATTTATTGGATCAAAATATCATATGGAGATGAATGAAATTCCTAAATTTGGTTTTTCTATTAAAGAAATTTATTTATCTGGAGGAAGAAATAAATTATCTTCTATATCATCAGGATTTGTTCTTTTAATACAGTTGATACGGAGTTTTTTTTTGTTAAATAAAATTATCAAAAAATTTTCTCCTAATTTGGTAATAGGGACAGGTGGTTTTGTTAGTTTTCCGACTTTATTAGCTGCAATAAATAATAAAATTCCTATCTTGATTCAAGAACAAAATTCTTATCCTGGATTAACAAATAGAATATTTTCACGTTATGCAAATAAAATTTGTATTGCTTATGAACAAGCAAAAAAATTTTTTCCGAAAAAAAAAACTATTCTAACTGGAAATCCAGTTCGTTCTGAAATTATTAACAATCCTAGCAAGGAATTAGCCTGCAATTATCTTGGATTAAATAAGGAAAAACCTGTTATTTTATCTTTAGGTGGAAGTAAAGGTTCTGATAACATAAATAATGTGTGGATTAGAGGAGGATTAAAAAAACTAATTAATTTAGATATTCAACTTATTTGGCAAATTGGAAATTTTAATCCTCGTAAGATAAAAAGAAGTGAATTCTATCATCCAAATTTTATATTTATGAATTTTATTGAAAATATTTCTATTTGTTATGCAGCTGCAGATGTTATTATTTCTAGAGCTGGAGCTTTAACTATATCTGAAATTTGTATAATTAGAAAACCTACTATATTAGTTCCATTGAATAATTCTTCGGATAATCATCAAAATAATAATGCTAAGATATTAGAAGAAAAAAAAGCTATTTTAATTGTTAAAGAAGAGGATATACAAGATAAATTATTAGATTCAATAATTCAATTAATAAATGATATTAATTTAAAAAATAAAATGGTAAAAAATATGTTGCATTTAAGTATGCCTAATGCTACAAATGATATTATTCATGAAATTTTACAAATTATATCATTTTATGAATTTAAATAAAATAAATTTTTTTTATTTTCTAGGAATAGGAGGAATAGGAATGAGTTCTTTAGCTAGATACTTTAATTACATGGGAAAAATAGTTCATGGTCATGAAAAAAATGAAACTATTCTTACAAAAAAATTAGAACATGAAGGAATAATTGTAAATTATTGCGATAATGTAGAAATGATTCCAAATTGGATTAGTTCTGAACAATGTTTAATTATTTATACTCCAGCTATTCCAATTAGTAATAAACAATGGATTTATTTAAATAACCATGGAAAAAATATAAAAAAGAGATCCCAAGTATTGGCATTAATTACCCAAAATAATATTTGTATTGCTATAGGTGGAACTCATGGAAAAACTACTACTTGTAGTTTATTAGGTCATATTTTATATAGTTCTGGAATGAAAATTACAGCTTTTATTGGAGGGATATCAAAAAATTATCAATCAAATTTTTTTTCCAATGGTAAAAAAATTTTCTTAGTAGAAGCTGATGAATTTGATCATTCTTTTTTATATTTATCTCCTAATATAACTTGTATTACTTCTATAGATCAAGATCATGTAGAAATTTATCCTAATAAAGAATTTTTAAAAAATTCTTATATAAATTTTTTAGAAAAAACTAAAAAACCATATAAAAAAATATTTTTATGTAAAGAAGATACATTATCATCAAAAGATGCTATTTATTATTCAACAACAGAAAAAGATAATTATTATTCAGATAATCTTTCAATAAAAAATCATAAATGGTACTTTGATTTCCATACTCCTAAAGAAAATTGGAAATCTTTAGTATTACCTATTCCAGGAGAACATAATTTAAAAAATGTAACAGCTGCATTAGCTATCTCCGATTATTTAAAAATAAATCAAGATAAAGTTAGAAAAGCACTTTTATTATTTAAAGGAATTGAAAGAAGATATTCTATTCATTACAAATCTGATAAAAAAGTATATATAGATGATTATGCTCATCATCCAACTGAGATTAATGCATTAATTAAAACCATTAAAAAATGTTTTCCTAAAAAAAGAATATTGGGGATATTTCAACCACATTTATTTAGTAGAACTAAATTTTTTGAATTTTTTTTTATAAAAAGTTTAGAAAAATTAGATTTTCTAATTTTATTAGAAATTTATCCAGCTAGAGAATCCCCCAAAGATTATAATAATATTAGCTCAAAAATTTTATTAGATAAAATAAAAATGATTTCTGAAAAAAATAAAATAATTTCTTCATTATCAAATGTTGTGGAAGTCATTGATAAAAACGAATTAAACTTTGATATTATTCTTACAATAGGAGCGGGAGATATAGATACTTTAATTAATCCAATAAAAAATTTGCTATATAAGAAATATGGATAAAAATAGGGAAAAATTATTTACTTTTATTTCATTATTATATTTAATATTAATAATATTTTTTGTTTCTTTTTCTCAAAAAGAACATCAAAATAGATGTATAAAAAAATTAAAAATTTTTTTATACTCAAAAAACATACATAATAATAATTATAATAATAAAGTTAGAAATATTGTAAAAAAATTTTTATTTTCTAAAAATAAAAAAGTGAAAAAAAAAATTGGCCAATTGTGTATATTAGAAATAGAAAAATATTTAAATAAATTACCTTTTGTAAAAAGATCAGAAGTATTTATTAGTATAAATGGAGTTTTGAATATTAAGATTTATAATAATGAACAAAAAGAACCAATTTTTAACTTAAATAAAAAAAAATACCAAGCTATTTCAGTAATGATTTTTGATAAAAATGTTTAAAATTCACAATTTTCTAGTTATTAAATATCAATTATTCGTAAGTTCGAAAAATATAAAGATAAATTTATTATGGAATATCAAGATATAGCTATTGGTCTAGATGTGGGGACCACAAAGATTGTAGCTATGGTGGGAAGGAGAAATGAATATAATAAGATTGAAATTCTTGGAATAGGAAAATCTAAAAGTATAGGTGTGCATAGAGGTGTAGTAAATAATATAACTCAAACAATTGATGCTATTCGAGAATCTGTTTCTGAAGCTGAACATAGTTCAGGATTAAAAATAAAAGAAGTTATTGTTGGAATAGCGGGTCAACATATTAGAAGTTTACAACACAATGATTATATTACTCGTTCAGATTTTGAAAATGTTATCAATCAAAAAGATATACAGAAATTGATCGATCAAGTTCATAAATTAGTTATGCTACCTGGAGAAGAAATTATTCATGTTCTGCCTCAAGAATATAAAGTGGATAGTCAATCAGAAATAGGAGAACCTATCGGAATGTATGGTAGTCGTTTAGAAGCAAATTTTCATGTAGTTGTTGGACAAATATCATCTATTAGAAATATTGGACGATGTGTTAAAGCTGCAGGATTAAATTTAGCTGGAATCACTTTAGAACCTATAGCGTCTGCAGAAGCAGTATTAAATAAGGAAGAAAGAGAAGCTGGAGTAGCTTTAGTAGATATAGGGGGAGGTACGACTGATGTCGCTATATTTAAAGATAATATAATCCGTCATACTGCTGTAATTCCTTTTGGAGGAAATGTGATTACTGAAAAAATAAAAACAGAATGTTTAATCATTGAGAGACAAGCAGAATTATTGAAAATAAAATTTGGATCTGCATGGCCTGGAGAAAATAAAGATACAGAAATTGTTTGTATTCCTGGATTAAGAGGTAGAGAACCTAAAGAAATATCTTTAAAAAGTCTTTCTCAAATTATTCATGCAAAAGTTTGTGAAATTTTAGAACATGTTAATATAGAAATTAATAATTATGGAAATGAAGAACATAAAAAAAGATTAATAGCAGGATTAGTTATGACTGGAGGAGGTTCTCAATTAAAACATATACGACCTTTAACAGAATATATTACAGATATGGATGTCAGAATAGGATATTCTAATGAACATATAGCAGGAGGTGAAAATGGTTTTATAAGTAATCCAGAATATGCGACATCTATTGGATTAGTGATTAAAGGACTTGACGATAAGAAAAAATATTTATGTACACCAGATATAGTATATAATAATATAGAAAAAAATAATGAATTATTCTCTACTAAATTTTATAATAAAAATAAAATTAATCATTTTCCATATGAAAAAAAATCATCTCATTCAAATTCATTAGATGATTCTTCAATAAGAGATAACAAAAAAAAATCTAAATCTTTTTTAGAAATTTGGGCAGAGAAATTTCGTCAAATATTAAATGATACAGAATAAATGAGAAAAGAAGATTTACAACATAATAATAATAAAATCCATTTTGGATTTACTAATAAGCGTTCAGCTGCAATTAAAGTAATTGGCGTAGGTGGTGGAGGAAGTAATGCTTTAAGTTATATGTTTGAACAAGGAATTAATGGTGTAGATTTTATAGCGTGTAATACTGATGCACAAGCATTAAACAATAATCCAGTTCCTATAAAGATTCAATTAGGAGCTTCTATAACAGAAGGTTTAGGTGCAGGAGCAGATCCAGAGGTAGGTGAAAAGGCTGCATTAGAAAGTTTAGAAGAAATAAAAAGTGTTTTAGATTCTAATACTAAAATGACCTTTATTACTGCTGGTATGGGAGGTGGAACAGGTACAGGTGCTGCTCCAGTTATTGCGGGAATTTCTAAAGAAAAAGGTATTTTAACAGTTGGAATAGTAACTATTCCATTTCATTTTGAAGGGAAGATGAGACTTAAACAGGCTCAAAAAGGAATAGAATCATTAAGAAAAAATGTAGATTCTTTAATTGTTATTAATAATGATAAATTAAGAGAATTATATGGAAATCTTGGATTTAAAGCAGGATTTGCAAAAGCAGATGAAGTTTTAACTACTGCAGCTAAGGGAATAGCAGAAGTTATTACTCATCATTATAAACAAAATATAGATCTGAGAGATACAAGAACAGTATTAAAAGAAAGTGGAACTGCGGTAATGGGATCATCTGTATCTGTTGGCGAAAATAGAGCTAAAGAAGCTGTAATTCAAGCTTTGGATTCTCCATTATTAAATGATAACAAAATTACTGGAGCTAAAAATGTTCTTCTTCTGATTGTTTCTGGTAGAATTGAAATTACTATAGATGAAATAGGAGTTATCAGTGATTATATCCAATCAGAAGCAGGAAATAATGCAAATATTATTATGGGAATAGGAGAAGATGAAAAATTAGAAGAAAGTATTTCAGTTACTATAGTAGCTACTGGCTTTCCTACTGAAATACAAAGAATTATTAATCAAGAAGAAAAAAAAATTTTTCATAGATTAGAAGAACCTTATGAAAAAAAAATACCTGATAGAGATGGAATGACAAACTTTCCTAATCGACAAAAAGATTCATTGTTTTCTATAACAAAATATAATACAGATAAATTAAAAAATAAAACTACAACTAGTAAAGATTTTTCTTTAAGAAAAAATATATTTGATAATTCTATTAAATCAAAATCATCTTCTTCTAAGGAAAAAAAAAGATATTATTTAGAAGATGATTTTGATTTTCCTATATCTTCTTCTACTAATTCTAATAATAAAAAAAAAAATAAAAATTTTCCAGTAGGGGGGGGGCATGAAACTGAAAAATAAAAAATATTTTCAGTTTCATGTTTTTTTATGATTTATGAAATATTTTCTACCAAAAGGTACTAGAGATTTTAGTACAAATGAATTAATAAAAAGAAATTTTATAATTAAAATTATTCAGAAAAATTTTAAACTTTTTGGATTCTATCCTCTAGAAACTAGTTCTTTTGAAAAAAAATCTACTCTTGATGGAAAATATGGAGAAGAAGGTGAATCCTTGATATTTAAATTACTACATTCAGGAGATACTTTAAAAAAAGGATTATCAAATTTTTTGAATAAAATTAATAATGATAAAATAAAAAATTTATCATTATTAACCAATTTTTTTTCTAATAAAGCATTAAGATATGATTTAACTGTTCCTTTAGTAAGGTATATAGTTATGAATAAAAATAAAATAATTTTTCCTTTTAGGAGATATCAAATGCAACCAGTATGGAGAGCTGAAAATCCTCAAAAAGGAAGATTTAGAGAATTTTTTCAATGTGATGCAGATATTATATCATCATTTATTTCTTTATGGGATGAAATAGAACTTATTAAGCTTTGTGATTTTATATTTAATGAATTAAATCTTCCGGTTATAATTTATATTAATCATATAGAAATTTTGAAAGGATTAGTTAAAATATATGGAATAAAAGAAAGTTTATGGAAAGATTTTATTATATCATTAGATAAATGGAAAAAAATTGGAAAAAATTTAGTTAAGAAAGAAATGTTACAGAAAGGAATTTCTATAACATCTTTTGAAAGAATATCAGATCTTTTAGAAAAAGAAAAAAATTTTTTGGAAATAAAAAATTTTTTAACATCGAAATTTAAATCTATTAAAAATAAAATAGGAGAAAAAAGTATTAAAGATTTAAGTATAGTATATGAAACTATAAAAAATATTTCTTTAAAAAAAATCAAAATAGAATGGAGTCTTTCTTTAGCCAGAGGAATAAATTATTATACAGGAATTATATGGGAAATAGTACCAATTAATAATAAAAATACAAAATATTCATATTCAATTGGAGGAGGAGGAAGATACAGTAGATTAACCAAATTATTTGGAATGGAAAATATTTCAGGTTTAGGATTATCATTTGGATTGGATAGAATTTATTTAACTATGGAAAAAGAAAATTTATTTAAAAATTCTATTTTTTTTCCTTCAAAAATTTTATTCATTAATTTTGGTTATGAAGAATCTTTATATACATATAAATTGATGAATATTTTAAGAGAAAAAGGAATATCCAATCAATTATATCCTAATAACATAAAAATTCATAAACAATTTAAATATGCTAATGATAATAAAATTCCATTTGCCATTATAATAGGAAAAAATGAAATAATCAATAATAAAATTAAGATAAAAAATCTAAAAACTAGAATAGAAAAAGAATATAATGATATCAATGATTTAATTAAATATATCAATATGTATTAGTTGAACATAATAAAATTTGATAAATTATATATCTATACTATAAACTAAATAATAATCGCCTATTTTTCTATAAAATGCAGAAAATTTTATACTACAAGAATTTTTTAATATCCAACATGATATAGGAAAATTTTTTTGAATACAAAAAGGAGAAACTTTATAATTTTTTAAAAAATTATAAAAAATTCCTCCTGTTAATTTGTACAAACTTTCTTTTATACCCCATATAATGTATAAATAATCTATTTCATTATTTAATTTTTTTTGAATAAAAATATTTTCGTCATTTCTAATGAATTTATTTTTTATTTTTAAAATTTTATTATCATATCTAAATTTTTCTATATCTATTCCTATATGATGATAACTAATAGCTATGGCCATTTTATCATAGGAATGACTTAATGAAATTATATTTTTTTTTTTCTTATATAAGAAAATTTTTTTTTTTTTATCATAAAAAACATTCACTTTTATGCCCAAATATTTTAGAGCGTAACGTACCCCTAAAAATTCTTTTTTTTTCTTTTTGGAAGATAAAGAAAAAAAGAATTTTTTTTCTTTATTTGTTAACTCTATTTTTTCAAAAAAAAAATTATCTAATAATTTTTTCCATTTTAAAACTATAATTTTTGTATGTATTTTATTAAATTCTAAATTCTTCATAAAAAGAAACAATATTAAACAAAATAATGAAAAAAAAAATTGAGAAAATATTAGAAACTATTACATTAAATAATAAAAATATCATAGAATTAAATCTTTTAAAAAAAATAGATTTATTATCTGAAAAAATTATTATTCATTTGATATCTCCTAATCCTACTATGCATATAAAGAATAAACTAATAAAAAATATTACTAATTCTATAAAAAATAAAATAAATACGAATAAAAATATTTATATAAAATTTCATCATAATATAAATTCAAGAAAAGAATCTTTAAAAATAAAAAAAATCATCGCTATAGCATCTGGAAAAGGTGGTGTAGGAAAATCAACAATAGCTTCTAATATATCTGTTACTTTAGCAAATATGGGATTTAATGTAGGATTATTAGATTCAGATATTTATGGACCATCTATTCCGTTAATGTTTAACATTAAAATTAACGATATTTCTATTTTACATAATAAAAATGGAACATTTAATCCTATCATTAGTCATGGAGTAAAAATATTATCCATAGGTTTTTTTTCTGGATATGGAAAGGCAATAGTTTGGAGAGGCCCTATGGTAACTAAAGCTTTAATTCAATTTATTTATGATACTAATTGGGGAAAATTAGATTTTTTAATTATCGATTTACCTCCCGGAACAGGAGATATTCATTTATCTCTTTTACAAGAATTTTTATTAAATGGTATAGTTATAGTAAGCACCTCTCAAAAAGTAGCTATATCTGATGTTATAAGAACTATAGAAATGTTTCGAATTGAATCGATTCATGTTCCAATATTAGGAATTATTGAAAATATGTCTTTTTTTATAACAAACAATAATATACATGATAAAAAAATACATTTCTTATTTGGAAAAAATAATATTAAAAAATTGTCTAAAAAAATGAATTTATTTTTTTTAGGAGAAATTCCTTTTTTACAAGAAATACAAATATTTTCTGATTTTGGAAAACCGGCTATTATAGAAAATAATACGGTAAAAGATATTTTTATAAAAATTACAAAAAATATTTTAGATCAAATTAAAAATAAAAAATAGTCTATTTTTTTATTGAAAATTATTATTTAATGATAAAAATCATCAATTATTTCTACTTCTCTTGATAAATAGATTCCAAATTTTTTTTTTATATCAAAAATAATTTTTTCTGATATATAAAATATATCCATTCCACTAGCTAGTCCATAATTTAATAGAATAATTGGATTTTTTTCAGATATTCCTACATCACCAATTCTAATCCCCTTCCATCCAGTATATTCTATTAAATGACTAGCAGATATTTTAATTTCATTTTTATTATTATATATTGGATATCCAATGATATTAGGGTGATTTATTTTTAATTTTTTAAAATGATATTTTTTTATGATTGGATTCATAAAAAAACTTCCAGCATTTCCTATTTTTTTTGGATGTGGAATTTTTTTATTTCTCATAGAGAGAATAATTTTTATTATATCATTAGAATTAGGTTTTTTAATATTTAGTAAATTTAATTCTTTTTGAAGAGCTAAATAAGATAAATTATACTTATGATACTTTTTTTTTCTTAATATAAAGAAAACAGATAAAACTATATATTTATTTTTAGAAAAATTTTTTTTAAAAAAAGAGTTTCTATATCCAAATTCACATTTTATATTCGAAAATTCGATAATTTTTTTACTTTTTATTTCATAAACTCTGACTTTTAGTAAAATATCTTTAATTTCGCTTCCATATGCTCCAATATTTTGGATCGGAGCTACTCCTACTGTTCCAGGAATAAATGATAAATTTTCTAAACCATTAAATTCATTTTTTATAGTCCATTTTACAAGATCATCCCAATTTTCTCCACAATTAGCTTTAATAATTACCTGAAATTTATTTTCATAAACAATTTTTATCCCTTTTATTTCCATCTTAATAACTAATCCTGGATAATATTCTTTTAAAAAAAGAATATTACTTCCATTCCCTAAAATCATTTTAGGAATGGATTTATATATATGAAAAATTTTTTTAAAATCATTTATACTTTTTACTATTGTAAAATAACGAGTATAAGTATTTATTCCGAATGTGTTAAATTTTTTTAGAGAGTAGTATTTCTCAATAATCATAAATAAAATAAAAGAATTAAATTTTGTTTGTAAATATTGTATTGATTAAATTTATTTAGAAAATATAAAAAAATTATTTTGTCTATTATGAAAAAAAGTAATAATTTATTTTTAGGTATTATTATTGGGACTATAGCTGGATTTATTATGGGAATAATGTTTTATCAAAAAAAAGAAAAAAAAATAAATAAAATGTTTAATCAAAAAACAAAAAAATTAAAAGAAAATTTACAAAATCTTAGTAAAGAAATTTGTAAAAAAATTAATGAAATAAAATCAGATTTTGAAAATAAATGGAAAAATAATGATATAAATAAAATCAATCAAAATCAAGATACCGTTGAAGATGAATTAGGTACTTGATTATAGTATGTTTTTTTTGATTAAACATTTTATTTATCATCATTGGAATAAATTAAGAAATAAATTAATTAAAATATTTATTTCTATAATGATTGAAATAATTATTAATTTTTTATTAATAATGTTATTTTGTATTACTTTATTTTTTGGATGTTTATCATTGTCATTTTTTATATCTTTTTATTTTAAAGATTATTTTATTGGATTTAGTATTGTTACTCTATTATTTTTATTTTTTTTTCTTTTTTTATTTTTTCTTGGTAAGAGAATTATCCGTTTTATTGTAAATGTTTTTTTAAAAAAATATAAAATTATTGAAAAATAATAAAAATATAATGGAAATGAAAAATATTATTTATGGAATAAATCCGTTAATAGAAGCTATTAGATCCAACAAAAATATTGATAAAATATTTTTCCTTAAAGGAAATAAACAATTGTCAAGATCATACAAAGAATTAATAAAATTTTCTAAAAATAAAAACAAATATATTCCAGTTCATATTGTTTCAAAGCAAAATTTTTCTTTCATAAAAGAAAAAAATCACCAAGGTGTATTCGCTATAATTTCTCCTATAAGAATTTTTCAAATAAAAAATCTTTTACCAGTTTTATGCAAAAAAAAAAATCCAATTGTTATTATTTTAGATAGAATTACAGATGTAAAAAATTTTGGAGCAATTGTACGAACTTCAGTTTGTGCTGGAGTCGATGCGGTTATTTTACCTAATAAAAATACAGTTAAAATTGGACCTGATTCTATAAAAACTTCTTCAGGAGCTTTATTTCATATTCCAATTTGTAAAGAAAAAAATATAGAAAATACTATTAATTTATTAATTAAATATGGATTTAAAATATTTTCTGCTACAGAAAAATCTAATTTAGATTGGAATAATGCAAATTTTTTAGGTCCTATTGTATTAATTTTAGGAAACGAAAAAAATGGAATATATACTAAATATCTAAAAATGTCTGATTACACTATAAAAATTCCATCATTTAAAAATAATTTTTTATCTTTAAACGTATCTGTAGCTTGTGGAATTATTTTATATGAAATATTAAGACAAAGAAATTTTTTTCCTTAAAAAAATTCACTTTTAAATTGTTTTAAAAAACGAATATCATTATTAAAATATAATCTAATATCTTTAATTCCGTAAAGTATTAATGCTATACGTTCAATTCCCAATCCAAAAGCAAATCCAGAATAATTTTTAGGATCTATATTTACATTTTCTAATACTTTTGGATCTATAATTCCACAACCCATAATTTCCAACCATTTTTTATCATAATATATATCTACTTCAGCGCTAGGTTCTGTAAAAGGAAAATAAGAAGAACGAAATCTTATTTTTGTTTTTCCAAAAATTGAATTTATCAAATAATAAATGATTGTTTTCAAGTGAGAAAAAGAAACATTTTGATCAATATAAAATCCTTCTGCTTGATGAAACATATAATTAGAATGAGAAGAAATCGTTTCATTTCTATATACTTTTCCTATGGATAAAACTCGAAAAGGAGGACAATTATTTTCCATATATCGTATTTGTATAGATGAAGTATGAGTCCGTAATAAAATATCTTTTTTTTTAGATAAAAAAAAAGTGTCTTGCATGTCTCTAGATGGATGTAATAAAGGTATATTTAAAGCTGTAAAATTATGCCAATCATCTTCAATTTCGTATCCATCTACATAAGTGAATCCAATATTAGAAAGAATATTTATTATTCTATTTTTTAGGATAGAAATAGGATGTATTGATCCTATTTCTATAGTTGTTCCTGGAACAGTATAATCGAATTTTTCATTTTTTTCATTTTCTTTTAATAAATAATTACTTTCATCAAGTTTTTCTTGTATTTGACATTTTAATCCATTAATAATTTTTCCAAACTCTTTTCTTCTATATATAGGGATTTTTTTTATTTTTTTTAGCAGGATTGTAATAATTCCTTTTTTTCTACTAAAAAATTTTATCTTAAATTTTTTTAAATCATCGAGAGTTTTTGGATGAAAATATTTTATTTCTTTTCTGATTTTATTGATTGTTTCATTATTATTTAATAAATTTTTTTCGTTTATCATGTGATTACATAACTAAATTTAAAGTAAAATAAATAATTTTTTATAAAAATTATTTATTTAGTTTATTGAATTTCATAAAAATTTAATTTTAATTAACATAAATTTTTTTCATAACAATTGTATTATATAAATCATGACATTTTTAGATATAATTATATTAATTTTAATATTATTAGGAGGTAATAATGGATATAAAAAAGGATTAGTATCGCAACTTTTTGTATCCATGATTTTTATAATATTTTTTTATAAAGGAATTTATATAATGATTTTAATAAATAAAATATTCAATGAATTTTATTCTTCTATAAAAGAATATAAATATTTTCTAATGTTTGCTCCTTTATTAATTTCATTTATTTTTATAATTTTTTCGGTATTTATATTAGAAAATATAATACAATTTTTTATAAAAATAACATTTATGAAACCAATTGATAGATTAGGTGGTTTCATATTTGGCATTATAAAATATTTTTTATATATATCTATTTATATATTCTTTTTAAAAAAAATAAATAAAGAAATTAAGATTATCCCTAATTATTTTTTCAATAGTTTTTTGGAAAAAAAATTAATCTATTTTTTAGATAGAGATGGATCACTATTTAAAATAATTATTAATAAATTTCGAGAAATTTATTTTATTATCGATATGTTAATCGAATGATGATAAAAAATTTTTTTCTATAAAAATATCAATCATAATCAAGTAAATATTATATAATAAATTCAATTATACGGATTTATAAAAAAATTACCTATTTAATTTTTTATTTTGATAATTTTAAAAACGTATTGATTATATAATGAAATAATACTTTTTATATATTTTGTAATTTTTTTTGATTCTGAAAGGATATTTAACATTAAAAATGTGTTTTTTGTTCCATATTTATTTTTACTAATACCTATTAATTGTTCATTCATTTGAATTTCAATATTTTCTATAATATGATTACTCATTTTATTTAAAAAAAAATCCAATTTTTTGTAAAAATCATTATTATTATTAATATTTTTTATAGAATTAAAATATTTAATTATCATATTATTAAGCATTAAAAGATTATTTTTTTGTTTATTACGTAAAGGTTTATGGCTATTTATAACGTGAAATAAGGTATAATTAGTTATAACATCTAAAGATTTCATTATTTCTTTTATTGTATTATACATATGGAAATAAAATATTCCATAATTTTTATCATTTTTATGAATAATTCGAATTACTTGAATTAAAGAATTATCTATTCCTGTAAAATTATTTATTAATTCAAGTAATTTATTTCTATTATTCTTTAATTTTTTTAAATCCTCATTAATGATTCCTTCTATGGAATTTCTATAAATAATTTTTGTAGATTCTATTTTAGGATTTAAAATATTTAAAATTATATTAATAGTATTTTCTATATCAATATTTGATATATCGAAAAAAAATTTATTTTCTTCAAATTTCCTAAATTCTATTTTAGAATAATTTTTATAACTTCTATAAAAAAGAAAAAAAATTAAAAAAAATAAAAATAATAGAGCCCATGATTTAAAAAAATATAAAAAACTCGCTATTATCCCAGCCATCATAAAAGCTATTAATCCAGTTAATAACCATCCTCTTATAACATTTAATACCCCGGATACTCTATATACCGCACTTTCTCTATCCCATGCTCTATCCGTTAATGAAGTTCCCATCGCCACCATAAAAGTTACAAAAGTAGTAGATAATGGAATTTTATTTACTGTAGCAATAGATATTAATACACTAGATATCGTTAAATTAGCCGAAGCTCTTACTAAATCAAATGCTTCATTTTTTTCTATTATTATGTTTGTTTTTCTAAAATTCTTTTCTGTATATGCAAAAATTTTTTTTGGAAAAAAATTTTTAAAAATATTACCTAAATATATGAAAAAACGGACAATCCATCTAGAGAAAGAATTCGATAAAAATTTTTCTGGTCCTTCGTTTTGTCTGCTTAAATTTATTTCTGTACTAGTAATATTATTAGTTCTTTTAGAAAACCATAATGTTAATATCATAATAATACTAGAAATCATTAAAATACCATATGGTACTGGTACATTATTTCCAGACAAATTTTTCATAATAAATTCTTCTGCTGGTTTTCCTATTCCTTCTTTTTTCCATATATCATATGATTGAATTCCAGCTATAGGAATACCTATAAAGTTTACTAAATCATTTCCTGAAAATGCCATTGCAAGTGCGAAAGTTCCATATAATACTACAAATTTTAAAGTGTTAAATCCTAATGATATAAATATTTTTGCTACACCCCCCCATATTAAACACAATCCAATTAAAAATGTAAAAAAATTATGATTAATCCAGCTAATTAAATATGTAATAAATGTAGTAATTTTTATAAAAAATGATCCTCTTATAGTATTCTGTAATCCTCTGATTATAAGAAAATATGTCATACTACTTAATGAAATAGCTGTCCATATAACGCCTATATCTTTTAATTTATTTTTGTAATTAAAACTAAATAAAGAACGAATAAAATAATGAATAACAGCTCCTGAAATAAATGAAATGATAATTGATAAAAAAATTCCTATACTAATATTTAGTATATTATAAATTTTAATATATTGAATAATATAATGAAACGGTTTATTATTTAATAATATTTTTATAGTTGCAATACTAAAAGAACCTCCTAATAAACAAAATACCATGGATACTGTAGTAGAAGTCGGTAATCCTAATGTATTAAAAATATCTAATAAAATAATATCAGATATCATAACTGCTAAAAAAATAAAAATAATATCTGAAAAGTAAAAATAAGAAGGATTAAATATTCCTTTTCTTGCTATATCCATCATTCCACTAGAAAGAATTGATCCTAAAATAATTCCTATACTAGCAAATATCATTATGGTAGTCCTAGAAGATACTTTAGATCCAATAGCAGAATTTAAAAAATTTACTGCATCATTGATTAAACCTACAATAAGATCAAATACTGATAAAATAAAAAGAATTATTATAACTGAAGGATAAAAAAATTCCATAGTAAGTAAAAAAATTGTTTATTCATACATTTATACTAGTATTAAAACGTATAACAATTCATTTTTTTTTTTTTAAAAACTCTTTTACTAAATTTTCTACTGAAAAATTAGGATTTTCAATGAAAATATTATCCAGTAATTGTTTTGATTCTTTAGAATAAAATCCAAGAACATTTAAAGCGTTTAAAGCTTCTTTTTTGACATGATCATTAAGTATTTTTTTTTCTTTTTCGGCTTTATAATATTTATTAATTTTATCTTTTAATTCAATAACAATTTTTTGAGCTATTTTATTTCCAATCCCTTTAACATTTTTAAATGTTATTATATTTTCTTCATATATCGATTTCTCTATTTCATACGGGGTTAAAGATGATAATAATAAAATAGCTAAATTTGGACCAACTCCATTTACAGAAATTAGATATAAAAATATTTTTCTTTCTTTTTTATCAAAAAAACCATATAATATTTGTTGATTTTCTCTTATAAATAAATAAGTGTAAATTAGTACCTCTTTTTCTTCATTTTTTAATAGATAATAAGTATATAAAGATATATTAATTTTATATCCTACTCCCCAACAATCTACTATTAGATTCGATTTATTTTTTTCAATTATTTTTCCTCTTAAATGCGTTATCACGATATTTATTTTTTCCTAAAAAAAATTTGTATGGGAACTCCTTTAAAGTCAAAATGATAACGTATTTTATTTTCTATAAATCTTTTATATGATTCTTTTATAGATTTAGGAAAATTTGAAAAAAATACGAATTTTGGATTATATGAAGATAATTGAGTACAATATTTAATTTTTATAAACTTATTTTTATTATATTTTCTGATAGATGGAGGTGGATTTTCTCGAAAAATAGGTAACATAATTTTATTTAAGATATTGGTTTTCAATTTCTTTTTACTATATTTCAAAATTTTAAAAGCTATAGGAATAATTTTTGTTATATTATATTTATTTTTTGCAGATATAAATAATATTGGAACATTCAACGGATAAATTTTTTTTCTAATAAAAATTTCATATTTTTTTTTAAAGTTATTTGTTTCATAAAACAAATCCCATTTATTTACAAGAATTATAATTCCCTTATTATTTTTTTTAATTATGTTTAAAATATTCATATCATGTTTTCGCCACCCTATTTCTACATCAATCATTAATAAACAAATATCTATAGATTCTATAGTATTTATGGCTCTTGTCATTGAATAAAATTCAATATTGTCTTTTGATTTTTTTCTTATTATACCTGGAGTATCTATTAAAATACATTCATATTTTAATTTTTTATAGATTACTTCTAAACTATCTCTAGTAGTTCCGGGGATATCAGTAACAATATGATGATTTTTATTTATTAATGAATTTATTAATGTAGATTTTCCAGTATTAGGACGCCCTACTATTGAAATTTTTGGTATTTTTTCTAAATTATATTTTTTAGTTATTTTAATAGATTTTTTCAAAATTTTTACCAAACGATCCAATAATTCTCCAGTTCCACTGCCATTAATAGCGGATATATAATGATAGTCATTAAACCCTAAACAAAAAAAATCAATATCAAAATCGGAAATGGCATGATCAACTTTATTTATAACTAAAAGTATTGGTTTTTTACATTTTCTGATAGAATTTGCTAGTTCTATATCGGATGATAATAATCCTGTTGTTATATCTATTAAAAATAAAATTATATCAGATTTGTCTATAGATTCAAAAATTTTACTATTTATTTCTTGTTGAATAAAATCATTAGACATAGTATAACCTCCTGTATCTAATACAGAAAATTTTATTCCATTCCATTCAGAATAACCGAAAATACTATCTCTAGTTATTCCACTATACTTATGGACAATCGCCTTTCTATTTCCTACAAAGCGATTGAATAAAGTAGATTTTCCCACATTAGGGCGTCCTACAATAGATACAGTATAATTCATACTGAAAAATTATTTACAAATTTAGATTTTTTTTATTAGTTTAAATATTTAATTATTCTATTCAAATTACATTGAATATTTTTTTTCAGTAGAAAAAATATAAAAAAATGCGTATAGATATTATTAGTTTGGTTCCTAAATTTTTTTTGAGTCCTTTTTCTAATTCAATCATTAAAAAAGCTATTGATAAAGGATTAGTTGATATTAATATTCATGACTTACGAAAGTATGGTATAGGTAAACGTAAAAAAGTAGATGATTATCCATATGGAGGAGGATGTGGAATGGTTATTAAAATTGAACCGGTGTATCAATGTTTTTCTGAATTATTAGAAAAAATAAATTATGATGAAATTATTTTTATGACTCCTGATGGAAATCCATTTACACAAGAATATGCTAATCAATTATCTTTTAAAAAAAATATAATTATTCTTTGTGGACGTTATAAAGGAGTTGATCAAAGAATCAGAGATCATTTAATTTCTAAAGAAATATCTATAGGAAATTATATTATCTCAGGTGGTGAATTAGCGGCAGCAGTAGTAATAGAATCTATAGTTAGATTAATACCAGGAGTTATCCAAAATAAACAATCTATTTTAATGGATTCTTTTCAAAAAGATCCTAGTTTTATTTCCCCTCCCATTTATACACGTCCAGTAAATTATAAAGGATGGGAGGTGCCTAAAATATTATTATCTGGAAATCATAAAAAAATAAAAGACTGGGAAAATAAACAAATTAAAAAGAAAAAATTGGATTTTTAGATGATTTTTTTAATTTTATTTTACTATTTTAATTTATTTATTACATATAGTTACCTATACTGAATTAATGCTTTATTAGAATCAATTACTTAAAGGTTAAATATTTTATAAGCTTATTTATTATATAAAAAAATATACTTTTCAAAAAGTAAATGTTTCAAACTTATATTATTATACTTTTTTTTAAAAAAAATTCATATTTAAAAAAAATTCATATATTATATGGGCTATCGAATAACATCCTATATAATTTTTTCTTAATTGATTATACCCAATTTTAACAAAAAAAACATTTTTTATATTTTTTATATATTTACTATGAATGAAAAATATTTCTAATTCATATGAATCAAAAAAAAAATAATCCTTCAGAAGGATATACAGCAGATAGCATTCAATCTCTAGAAGGAATAGAACATGTCAGAATGAGACCATCCATGTATATTGGTGATGTTGGTTTAAGAGGTTTACATCATTTAGCATATGAAGTAATTGATAATTCTGTTGATGAATCTTTAGCTGGATTTTGCAATAAAATATGGGTAAATATCCATAAAAATGGATTCATAACGATATCTGATAACGGTCGTGGAATTCCCGTAGAAATTCATAAAAAAGAAAAAAAATCAGCTCTTGAAGTGGTTATGACTAAAATTGGAGCAGGAGGAAAATTTGATAAAAATTCTTATAAAGTTTCTGGTGGATTACATGGAGTAGGAGTTTCTTGTGTCAATGCTCTTTCTAGTACATTGATAGTTACTGTATATCGTAATGGAAATATTTATCAACAAAAATATATTAGAGGAAAACCTGTGGATTCTGTTAAATGTTTAGGAAATACTGAAATGATAGGAACTAAAATCCATTATATTGCTGATAATACAATTTTCAGATCTATTGAATATAATCATGAAATGATAGCTAATCGTTTGAATGAATTAGCTTATTTAAATAAAGGATTACATTTATTTTTAAGAAATGAAAAAAATAATATAAATAAACATTTTTTTTCTAAAAATGGATTAAGAGAATATATTACTATTTTAAATAAGAATCATGAATCACTAATTAAAGATATTATTTTTATTGAAGGGAAAATAGACAATACAATTGTAGAAATTGCTATGTTATATAACACTTCTTTTAAAGAGATAATATATTCTTACGTTAATAATATAAATACATTTGAAGGAGGAACACATGTATCTGGATTTCGAAGAGCTTTAACTAGAACTTTCAAAAAATATATAGAGACATATGGAATAAATTCTAAAGATAAATTAGAATTTACAGGAGAAGATTTTAGGGAAGGAATTATAGCTCTAATATCTATTAGAGTAATGAATCCTCAATTTGAAGGACAAACTAAAACTAAATTAAGTAATCATGAGGTAGGTGGAATTGTAGAAAAAATAACAGGAGAAATTCTAAATAGTTATTTAGAAGAGCATCCTAGTGATAGAAAAAAAATTATTGATAAAATAATTTTATCATCTAAATCACGTCAGGCAGCTAAAAAAGCAAGAGAATTAATACAAAAACAAAATCCATCGATTATTAGTAGTGGAGGTATTTTACCAGGTAAATTAGCCGATTGTTCTTTTCATGATCCAAAAAAATGTGAAATTTATTTAGTAGAAGGCGATTCAGCTGGAGGAACGGCTAAACAGGGTAGAGATCGAAATTTTCAAGCAATTTTACCATTAAGAGGTAAAATACTTAATGTAGAGAAAGCTGTACAATATAAGATATTGGAAAATGAGGAAATAAAAAATATATTTACATCTTTGGGAATTACTATTGATGTCAATGATAATTCTGTTTTAAATATAGATAAATTAAGATATAATAAAATTATTATTATGACAGATGCTGATATAGATGGTAGTCATATTTCTACATTAATATTAACATTATTTTTTAGATATATGAAACCTTTAATAGAAAAAGGCCATATTTATATCGCTACTCCCCCCCTTTATTCAATACGTAAAGGTTCTAATTCGCGTTATGCTTGGAATAATGAAGAAAGAAATTTAATAATTAATCAATTTGGAGGTAGAAAATTTGTAATAGTGCAACGTTATAAAGGTTTAGGTGAAATGAATTCTGAACAACTTTGGGAAACTACTATGAATCCAAAAAAAAGAACTCTTAGAAAAATTCAAATAGAAAATCTTGAATATGCCAATAAAATATTTTCTATACTTATGGGATATGAAGTCCCTCCTCGTAGAGATTTCATAGAAAAATATGCAATTATGGCTAAACTAGATGTTTAGTTTAGTATCATTAGTATAAAATGAATTACATTCAATCTATTTTATTGGGATTTATTGAAGGAATTACTGAATTTTTTCCGATTTCTTCTACAGGACATATGATTGTTGCTGCATCAATAATGGGGATATTAAAAAATAGAATAACTAATTTTTTTCTAGTTTCTGTTCAATTTGGATCAATTTTATCTATTGTTTTTTTGTATGGTAAAAAAATTTTCTATAAAAAAATAGATTTTTATATAAAAATTTTTTTAGCTAGTTTTCCAGTAGGAATTTTGGGGTTAATTTTTTATAAAAAAATAAATATACTTTTAAATCAACCATTTATAGTATATTTATCACTTATCATAGGAGGGATAATTATATTAAAATGTGAAAATTTTTACAAAAAAAATTTTTATAAAGAAAGAAATAAAATTACTTATTATAGAGCATTTATTATTGGATTGTTTCAGTGTATATCTTTAATACCTGGTATATCTAGAAGTGCTACAACTATTACTGCTGGACTTTTACAAAAAATAGATAGAAAAGATTCCATTGAATTTTCATTTTTTTTATCTATACCAGTTATTAGTTTTGCAACTTTAAAAAAGTTATTGGACTATAAAATTATTCAGTCAGAATATTTATATAAAGATTTAAAATTATTATTATTAGGAAATATAGTATCATTTGTGACATCTATTACTGCTATTAAATATTTGATGAAATATTTAAAAAAAAATGATTTTAATTTATTTGGTTATTATAGAATTATTATTGGATTTTTATTGATGATTATACATTATTATTATAATATTTAAAAGTAAAAAAATACAAATAAAATAAAATCATTTGAATTTATCGAATTGATATAAGGTAAAATATTGTTTATAGATAAACCTTGGAAATAAACTTTTTTCCGAATAATAAAAAAAATTCTGCTGAAAAATTTATAAGAGAAATGGATAAAATTCCACATTTATTTTCTGCTTTAAAAAAAATAGAAAAAATAAATATGCTAGAAGTGAAAAAAAATAAAAATAATATCTATGAAATATACATTTCGTATATAAAATTTTTCATAGAAGGTGGAAATGGTACGTATATTATATCTATAGCCAATTGGAAGTCTTTTAAATAGCAATAATGCCTATATTATATCGATAGTATAGGCATTTTTTTCTATAAAAAATCGATTGATGATTTGATTTAGATAAAATTTATTAATTATCTAATTAATTATCATATTATTTAACTGTTTTTTTTAATTAAACAATATTATATTTTTTATACCATTCATTAAATCTATTATTAGACTCTTCTGGAGTTAAAGCCCCCTTTTTAACTCCTTCTAATAAATGTTTTTTCAATAAAATTCCATTTTTAGAAAAAATGGATCTTACTGTATTTGTAGGTTGTGCTCCCTTCATAAGCCATGAAATAGAATTTTCTATATTGATAATAGTTGATCTAGGATCTGTATTAGGATTATATGTCCCTAATTTTTCAATAAACTTTCCATCTCTAGGGGATCTCGAATCTGTTACTACTATATTATAGATAGGATTATGTTTTTTTCCAATTCGTTTTAAACGTATTTTAACCATATTTTCTATTTTATTTTATGATAAATTTTATTAAGAATTTTAATGAAAAAAATTCCTTTGAAATTATAAATATATTAAATATATTTTGATATAATTTAGTAAAAAAGAAAAAAAATAATTTATATTTACAGAAGACCCGTTGTGTAATGGTAGCACAGTAGATTTTGGTTCTGTTAGTTAGGGTTCGAATCCCTGCGGGTCTGTTACCATTATTTCCCTGAAAATTAATTTAGTAAATAAAATAAATATTTGGAATGAAAATAAAAAAAGATAAAGTTTTACTTATAGCTTTTTTAAGCTTTTTACCTTGTATAATTTTTCATTTATATAAATCTTTTTTTGGTTTTAATAATTTAATTTTATGTTTATTAAGATGTTTTGTTATATCTATTTTTATTTTATATGCTGTTTTAAAAAAAGATTTAACTACATGGATATTATTATCTATTATAATCGGAATAGAAATAGGATTAGACCAACCAAAAATTGCTGTACAATTAAGATTTTTATCCCAAATTTTCTTAAGACTAATTAAAACTATCATTGCTCCAATATTATTTTCCACTTTAGTAGTAGGAATCGCAGGTCATTCTGATATTAAACAATTGGGAAGTATGGGGTGGAAATCATTATTATATTTTGAAATAGTAACTACTTTAGCATTATTTATTGGACTTATTGCTATTAATTTATCTAAAGCTGGAGTTGGAATTGTTATGCCTTATGGTATAACAGCACAACAATTACCAAAAGTGGAAAGTAGAACCTGGCAAGAAATAATTTTGCATATTTTTCCGGAAAATTTTATAAAATCTATATATCATGGTGATGTATTACCCATTGTAGTTTTTTCAGTAATATTTGGAATATCTATGATTTCTTTAGAAGAAAGAAAAAGAAATATGATTATTTCTTTTGCAGAAAGTTTATCAGAAATTATGTTTAAATTTACTAAAATAATTATGTATTTTGCACCTATAGGAGTAGGTTCTGCTATTGCTTATACAATAGGACATATGGGGTTGGATATATTATATAATTTATTACAGTTATTACTAACTCTTTATTTTGCTTTGGTAATATTTATATTAGTAGTTTTATTTCCTATACTTTTATGGATAAAAGTCCCTTTAAAAGCTTTTATTAAAGCATTAACTGAACCAGTTTCATTAGCTTTCGCTACTACTAGTTCAGAATCAGCTTTACCATTACTGATGGAAAATTTAGAAAAATTAGGAGTTCCAAAAAAAATAATTGCTTTTGTTATTCCTACTGGATACAGTTTTAACTTAGATGGGACTACCTTATATTTATCTTTAGCTACTGTATTTGTAGCACAGGCGGCCGGAATACATTTAAGTTTTAGCCAACAAATATTTATAGGTTTAACTTTAATCTTGACTAGTAAAGGAGTAGCTGGAGTTCCTAGAGCTTCTTTAGTAATACTGTTAGCAACAGTGGCATCTTTTGGATTGCCTAATTGGCCAATATTAGCAATTATTGGAATTGATGAATTGATGGATATGGCTAGAACTACTGTAAATGTAATAGGAAATGGATTAGCTAGTTGCGTAATAGCCCGTTCTGAAGGAGAATTAGATGATAAAAAAATGTTAGATTATGCTAAAAACGACTTATAATAATTTTGAATAAAAAAGATTTTATTTATAGTAATTATAATAAAACAGTCCCCTTTATAAAAAATGGAGTAATAAAAAAAATTAGCTATTCTAACATAGCTTTGATTAAGTATTGGGGAAAATCTAAAAATAATATACAAATCCCATCTAATTCTTCTATTAGCTATCGATTAAATAATGTTTATACAGTAACTAAAATAATTTATAAAATGAATGATAGAAAGAACAGTAAATTTTACTTTAAATTTTTATTTTCTGGAAAAGAGCATACTTTTTTTTATCTAAGGATGAAAAAATTTTTTCATAGAATTTTTGTTTATTGTTCTTATTTACGAAATTTCAATTTTATTATAGAAACTAATAATACCTTTCCCCATAGTAGTGGAATAGCTTCATCTGCATCTTCTATAAGTTCTATAGCTTTATGTATTATGGATATAGAAAAAAAATTAATTAATTCTTTAACAAAATCTTTTATTTTAAAAAAAGCATCTTTTTTAGCAAGATTAGGTTCTGGTAGCGCTTGCAGATCTATTTATACCGGATTATCTGTCTGGGGGGCTCATAAACTAATAAAAGGAAGTAATAATTTTTATTCTATTCCATATCCATATACGGTTCATCCTATTTTTAGGAAAATAGAAGATACTATTTTAATAATAGACGATAAACCAAAAAAAATATTAAGTTCGAAAGGTCATCAATTAATGAATAATCATCCTTATGCTAAAGAGAGATTTAAACACGCTAATAATAATATGGTTCAATTGATCTCCATATTAAAATCAGGAAATATTAAAAAATTTGGAATTCTTATAGAACAAGAAGCTTTAAACCTTCATGCGATGATAATGACTTCTAATCCTTATTATTTATGTTTCCAACCTAATACTATAGAGGTCATCCAAAATATTTGGAAATATAGAATAAAAAGTAAAAAAAATATCTATTTTACATTAGATGCTGGAGCAAATATTCATATATTATATCCTATTCAAGAAAAAAAAACTATTTTTAAATGGATAAAAAATAATCTTTATCATTTTTATAAAAATATTATAGAAAGTTTTTGTATATGGAATTGATTTTTTTTAAATTTAAATAATAAATGGTGGGTGTAGCTCAGTTGGTTAGAGCATCAGATTGTGGTTCTGAAAGTCGCCGGTTCGAATCCGGTCATCCACCCAAATTAATTAATTATGTAATAATATCTTTAACCTTTCAAAGGCCTCTATAATATTTTTTTCTGAAGAAGCATAAGAAATCCGTAAATATCCATCTTTACCAAAAGCACTACCGCTGACAGTAGCTACATGAGCTTTTTCAAGTAAAAATTCAGAAAATTGATCTGAATTTTTAATAGAAATTCCATTTATTTGTTTTCCAAAAAAATTAGAAATTTTAGGAAAAATATAAAAAGCTCCATCCGGTTTATTGAATTGAAATCCTTTAATTTCATTAATTTTATCTAAAATCAAATCTCTTCTTTTTTTAAAAGACTTTACCAGATATTGAATTTTCTTAGGAGAAGATTTTAATGCTGTAATAGCTGCTCTTTGTGCAATAGAATTAGCACAAGAAGTCATTTGTCCTTGTATTTTGTCACATGATTGAGCTATCCATTCTGGTGCTCCAATATATCCAATTCTCCATCCAGTCATTGAAAATGCTTTAGATAAACCATTTAATGTAACAACTTGTTTATAAATATCCGGAAAAATTGCTATACTAGTTGGATGAACTTTAGAATAATAAATATGTTCATATATTTCATCTGATAAAATAATTATTTTTGGATATTTTTTTAATACATCTATTAATTTTTTTAATTCTTCATAAGAATAAATACTTCCTGTAGGATTACAGGGATTATTAAAAATAAATAATTTTGTTTTATCTGAAATGTATTTTTCTAATTTATCTGGATTAATTTTAAAATTATTATTCATATTAGTTGGAATAATAACTGGATTAGATTCACAAAATTTTACCATTTGCAAATAACTTCCCCAATAAGGAGATGGGATAATAACTTCATCATTTTTATTTAATAAAGATAATAGTACGTTAATGATTGATTGTTTTGCTCCAGTAGATACTACAATTTGCGATGGTTTATATTTTAATTGGTTATCACGATAAAATTTATCACAGATTGTTTCTTTTAAATCCGTATATCCTGATACAGGAGTGTAATGATGAAATCCATTATCTATTGCTTTTTTAGCAGAATTTAAAATAAATTCAGGTGGAGAAAAATCTGGTTCTCCTAAACTAAGATTGATAATGTTATATCCTCTATTTTTTAATAATCTAGCTTTAGATGACATAGCAATAGTTTGTGAAAAAGATATATTTTTTGAACGATAGGATAATATATTTTTCATAAATTGGATTTTTTAAATGAATACAAATCTAAATAAATTATAAATTTGGTTATAAGTTTATTTTTCTATTTAAGTTTAATTATATGGAATTGATAAAAAAATATTTTCCAAATCTTATGACTAATCAATTAAATCAACTATTTTATTTAAAGGATTTATATAAGTATTGGAATTTTTTTATTAATGTAATTTCTCGTAAAACATCTTATAATTATGATTTTTATCAAAATCACGTACTTTTTTGTTTAAGTATAGCAAAAATATTTTCTTTTAAATCTGGATCAAAAATAATGGATTTAGGAACCGGAGGTGGATTTCCAGGTATTCCACTATCTATATTATTTCCTAATTCTCAATTCATATTAGTAGATTCTATTAGAAAAAAAATTAAAGTGGTAAAAAAAATTGTATCATATCTTAACATTAAAAATGTATATCCTATTTGTATACGTGCAGAAAAAATAGACCAAAAATTCGATTTTATAGTTACTAGAGGTGTAGCTAAAATAAATATTATCCAAAATTGGATAAAAAATAAATTTAAAAAAAAATATACTATTCAAAATAAAACTGGGACCTTATATTTAAAAGGTGGTGATCTTTCTGAAGAGAAAAATACATTTCCTTATGCAATGGAATATTCTTTAAAAGAATATTTTGAAGAACCATTTTTCTTTGATAAAAAAATAGTTTGGATTCCAAATATATAATAAAAAATAATGAATCCTAAAAAAATTTTTCTTAAAAAAATTAAGGAGAAAGGTGGATGGGTAAATGCTCATACTCACTTAGATAGAGCTTATACTTTAACTGATAATAATTTCAAATATTCTTATTATCCACTAAAAAAAAAATGGTATTTAGTTGATGAAATGAAACGTTTAGCTACAGAAGATGATATTTATTATAGAATGGAAAAAGCTTTGGAATATTTTTTAATACAGGGGACTCAAGCTATATGTACTTTTATTGATGTTGATGAAATTATTGAAGATCGCGCATTAAAAGCAGCAAAAAAATTGAGAAAAAATTACGAAAATTATATAAAAATATGTTTTGCTAATCAAGTTTTAAAAGGTGTATTAGACAATAAATCAAGATATTGGTTTGATAAATCAATCGATTTTGTAGATATTATCGGGGGATTACCTGCAAAAGATTTAGGAAAAGAAAATGAGCATATTGATATATTATTAAAAACAGCTAAAGAAAATGGAAAAATTGTACATGTTCATGTAGATCAACTAAATTCTATCAAGGAAAAAGAAACTGAACAATTAGCTAATAAAACTATTGAATATGGAATGCAAGGAAAAGTAGTAGCTATTCATAGTATATCTTTAGCAGCTCATGAGAAGAATTATCGTTATAATATTTATCAATTAATGAAAAAAGCTAATCTAATGGTTATATCATGTCCAATTGCATGGATAGATCATATAAGAAATGAGAATTTAACTCCTAGTCATAATTCTATTACTCCTATAGATGAAATGTTGCCTGAAGGAATTATAGTTGCTTTTGGCACTGATAATATTTGTGATATATATAAACCATTCTCAGATGGAAATTTATGGATAGAGTTAAGAGTCTTGTTAGAAGCTTGTCATTATTATAACATAGATAATCTAGTAAAAATTGCTACGGTAAATGGACTAAAAGTATTAGGATTATAAAAATAGAAAGAATTATAATTTTTTTTTATCTGGACGCATTTGAGGAAAAAAAATAACTTCTTGTATTGATTTTTTTTTAGTAAGTAACATAACTAATCGATCGATCCCAAATCCAATTCCTGCAGTAGGTGGCATTCCAAATTCTAAAGCACGTATAAAATCCTTATCTATAAATATAGAATCATCATCTAGATCTTTTTTTTGAATTTCCATTTGTTTTTTTAAACGATCTAATTGATCAATAGGATCATTTAATTCCGAATAAGCATTAGCTATCTCTTGTCCATTTATAATAAGTTCGAAACGTTCTGATAAATTTTTTTCGTTACGATGCCTTTTAGTAAGAGGACTCATTTCTATAGGAAAATCAGTTATAAAAGTTGGATTATTATAGTTATATTTACATTTTTCGTCAAAAATATTCTCAATAATTTTAGATCTACTAGATTTTTTATCTACTTTTATTTGCAATTTATTACAAACTTCTATTAAATCATCTGTATTCATTTTTTTTATATAAAATCCAGTATGTTCTTTAATTGAATCTAATATAGAAATTTTTGAAAAAGGATGTTTAAAACTATTATCAGTAGAATTTTGGTCATAAAATTCTAAAAAAATAAATTTTATCAATTTTTCTGTAAAATCCATCATCCAATAATAATCTTTATAAGCAACATATAACTCTAAAACAGTAAACTCTGGATTATGTAATCTATCCATTCCTTCATTTCTAAAATTTTTTGAAAATTCATATACTCCATGGTATCCTCCAATTATAAGTCTTTTTAAATATAATTCATTAGCTATTCGTAAATACAAAGGTATTCCAAGTGTATTATGATAAGTTATAAAAGGTCTAGCTATAGCACCACCTGGTATAGGTTGTAATACAGGCGTATCTACTTCTAAATACCCTTTGTTATCCAAAAAATTTCTAATTTCTTTTATAATATAAGTACGTTTTAAAAACGTATCTTTTACGTCATCATTAACTATTAAATCTACATAACGCATACGATAACGTTTTTCTACATTGGAAAAAGAATCATATATTTTTTGATTTTTATCTTTTTTTACTTGTGGTAAAGGTCTTATAGATTTTGATAATAAAGTTAATTTTTGAACGTATACAGTGATTTCCTTTTTGTTTGTTTTGAATAAAACACCAACTATTCCTATAATATCTCCTATATCCAGTAACTTTTTAAAAAAAATATCATAAACATATTTTTTTTCAATATTATCTGCATATAGATTTTTTTTATTCATATATATTTGTATATAGCCTGTATAATCTTTTATTTCCCCAAATGAAGCCTTTCCTAGAATTCTTAATCGCATTAATCTTCCAGCTATACTAACTTTTTTATTTTTTAAAAAATTTTTATGTATATCTTTAATTGTGGTATTTACTATATATTCTTCTGAAGGATATGGATTAATTCCTAATTTTCTTAATTGATTTAATTTTTTCCTTCGTATAATTTGTTGTTCTGATAAAGGCATAAATTTTATTATAATTTTACCTCATAATTTATTAACTAAGATACGTTTGTTTTGAATTTTTATTTATAGAAAATTTTTTAAATATGAAAAAAAAAGTTATATATTTTGAATATATAAAAGAAAAAGATTATAGATATACTTGGCAATATCAAAAAAAAATATTTAATAAAATAATTGAAAAAAAAATCACAAATGATATTAATTTTATAAAAACTACAAACAATGTAGGATTTTTATTATTTGTAGAATACAATAAACATATTTATACTATTGGAAAAAATGGAAAAGAGAAAAAAAATTTATTAGTAACATCAAATTTTTTAAAAGAAAAGAATGCTACCCTTTATAAGGTAGATAGAGGAGGTGATATTACTTATCACGGTCCTGGACAACTAGTTATTTATCCTATTATAGATTTAAATTATTTTTTTATGGATATCCATAAGTATGTTCGCTATTTAGAAGAAGTCATTATTGAATCATTAAATATTGGATATAATATAAAAGGAATCCGAGAAAATGGAAAAACTGGTATTTGGATTAATAAAAAAGGAGAACCAAGAAAAATATGTTCAATAGGTATTAAAGTTAGTCGTTGGGTAACAATGCATGGATTAGCATTTAATATAAATACAGATTTACAATATTTTGAATATATTATTCCTTGCGGAATTCATAATAGAAAAATGACTTCATTAAAAAATGAATTACAATTAAAAAATACCAATGAATCATTGCTTTTTTATGAAGCATCACAAATTATAAAAAAATCTTTCAAAAATATTTTTCAAATTGAATTAATGGAATGATTCCACTAAAATTACTCCATTTTTATCTATTTCCAATAAAATAACATTCTGCATAGAATTTTCATATTTTAAATATGGATCAAAAATTTTAGTTCTGATATAATTTTCTGTATAACCATATAAAAATGGTTTATTTTTTGATTGTTTTTCAAATAAAACCGTTTTTTTTGTTTTAATTTGTTCTTTACAAAAAGAATAATATTTTTTATTAGAAAGTATTTTCAAAATTTTATTTCTTTTTCTTTTAATATTATTAGGAATTTGTTCTAAAAAATTTATGGATTTAGTATTAGGTCGAGAAGAATAGGTAAAAATATGCATATATGATATATCTAATTTTTTCAAAAAAAAATATGTATCTAAGAAATGATTATAGGTTTCTCCAGGAAATCCCACAATAACATCCGATCCTATATAAGCATTTGGAATTAGGTTTCGTATTTTATTTATTTTATTTTCATATAATTCTCTTTGATAACGTCTTTGCATTTTTCCTAAAAGAAAATTATTTCCAGATTGTAATGGAATATGAAAATGAGGAACAAAATATTTACTTTTAGATAAAAATTCTATTAATTCGTCTTTCAAAAGATTCGGTTCTATTGAAGATAAACGAATTCTAATATTTTCAATATTTATATTTTCTATAATATATTGTTCTATATATTGAATTAATTCAAAAAAATTATAAATTTTTCCCTTATTATTTGTACCTCTATAATCACCAATATTAACCCCAGTCAACACAATTTCTTTTATACCATTTTTCAATAAAAAATTAATATTTTTGGATATATTTTCTATTCTATCAGAAATAGATTTTCCTCTTGAAAACGGAATAATGCAATAGCTGCATTTATAATTACATCCATCTTGGATTTTTAGAAATGAACGAGTTCTTTTTCCAAAAGAAAAAGAAGAATAAAATAATTTTTTATCTTTTTTATTTTTAACTTCAACATTTATATCACTAATAATATCAACAATATTGAATTTATCATCATTATTTAATACTCTATCGACTCCATATATAGATGATACTTTTTTAGGATTATATTGAGCATAGCAACCCATTGCTATTACAATAGATTGAGGGTTTCTTCTTTTTACGGAACGAACAATATATTTAAATTCATTTTCAGCATTTTCTGTTACACAACAACTATTGATAATATAAACATCTGCATAATCCTTAAAAGATACATTTTTATAATTTTTTTTAGAAAAACTTCTTTCTATAGTTGAAGTTTCTGCGTAGTTCAATTTACATCCCATTGTATGGAATGCTATATTTATTTTTTTTTTTTATTCATTTTTCATTTTAGGAAAAATAATCTATTATACCATCATGATTAGCTTTTATAGATTTTTTTCCAATTTTCCAATTAGCTGGACAAACTTCACCACTCTTTTCGAAGTATTGAATAGCATCTATCATACGTAATGATTCGTTGATATTCCTACCTAAAGGTAGATCATTAATTAAAATATGTCGTATAATTCCTTTTTTATCTATTAAAAATAATCCTCTATAAGCAATTAATTCACCTTCAGCTTTTATTATATTATTACTAGAATCACAAATTATATTTCCAGATAATACTCCATAATTATATGATATAGTTTTATTTATATCTGAAACAATAGGATAAGTAATTCCAAGTATTCCACCTTTATCTTTAGACATTTGCAACCAGGTCCAATGAGAATATTCCGTATCTGTTGATACAGCAATAATTTCTGTATTTCTTTTCTTAAAATCATTTATTTTTTCCTGGAAAGCATGCATCTCAGTAGGACATACGAAAGTGAAATCTTTTGGATAAAAAAAAAGTATTATATATTTCTTGCCTAAGAACTGTTTTATAGTAAAATTTTTTACAATATCTTTTCCATTTAAAACAGCACTAGCAACAAAATCAGGTGCTTTTTTCGAAATTAATGTTTTCATCAATCAATTATTTTATTTTTACTAATTTAAAAAAAAATTATAATATAAAATATAAAAATTATCCATATCCATTTAATTTTTTATCAATATTATTTTTTATTTTAGTTAAATATATAATCTTTCTCAAAGATAGATTATTATTATTGAAATTTTCAATTTCTTTTTGAATTAATACCATAATATATATTAATTTATATCTAAGTAAAATTTCATTTAAATATTGATAAAATGTGATTTCATCAGAATTATATATTATACCTTTTTCATTAATGTTATTAAAATCATCATAATTATGATAATGATTTAATACGATTTTTTTTAAACTGATATTATAATTTTCTTCCGATTTATATTTATAACTTATTTTTTCAAAAATTTCTTGATTTTTTTTTGATAAAAAACGAATTTTCCAAAATTTAAAAGTATTTAATATTATTGAAGTAACATTATTATTAAATTTTTTTATTACATTTTTTCCATATTTCACAATCATTCGCATTAATTCATTCTCAATATTAGTATATATTATATTTTTTTTTACTTGTTTAACAACACATTTAACATAATTAATGGATTTAACCGGGTTAACGGATATTTTTTCTAGTTCATTAATTAAAATTTCTTTACTAATGTTAAATCTTTTAGATATCTCTTGTAAATATAATTCTTTTTGAAGAACATTATTGATCTTGGATATACTACTTAAAACATTAAAAATTAATAAATATTTTTTAAATACATCATTGTTATGATATTTTTCATATACTTTCTGTTTAAATGAAATAAAATTATGACTATTTTTCTTTATAAAATCTTTTAATTTCTTAGAAGAATAATATTTTTTGGATATAGAATCAGGATCTTCACCTTTGGAAAGAAATACTATTCTTAAATTGATTTCTTGTTCCAAGAAAAAATTAATTATTCTTAAAGAAGATTTAATTCCCGAAAAATCTCCATCATAAAAAAGAATAATATTTTTTGTGAATTTTTTTATCAACAATATTTGATTAACATTTATAGATATACCAGAAGTAGAAACTACATTTTTTATTCCAGATTGATGCAAAGAAATAACATCTGTATATCCTTCTACTAAAAAACAACTGTTTTCTCTCAAAATAGAACTTTTAGCCTGAAATAATCCATATAACATTTTACTCTTTTTAAAAATATCGCTTTCTGGTGAGTTTATATATTTAGTAATTCTAATGCTAGAGTTAGTAGAATTATTCAATTCTAAATATCTTCCGCCAAAACCAATAATTTTTCCTGATAAAGAATGAATTGGAAACATTATTCTATTTCTAAAACGATCAAAAATTTTGCAATTTTTAGAAAAAACCAATCCCGATTTAATCAGATAATTAGACTTTAATCCATTTTTTAAAGAATTTTTTGTAAATCTCATCCATGAATTTGAAGCATATCCTAACTCAAATTTCTTTATTATTTCTAAATTAAATCCTCTATCATTCATCAAGTAATTTAATCCATATTTTAATCCTTCTTTATTAAATAATTCACTGATAAAAAAATATTTAGCATATTTTTGTATACGATATAGTTTTTCTTTTATAGAATTTTCTTTCTTTTGAAAGAATTTTTTTTCTTTAATTAAAACATTATATTTTTTGGCTAAATAATGCAATGATTCTACATAAGAAAATCGTTCATATTCCATAAGGAATGTAATAATATTCCCACCTTTTCCTGAACTAAAATCCTTCCATATTTTTTTTATAGGAGAGACGATGAATGAAGGATTTTTCTCTTCTGAAAAAGGGCTAAGTCCTCTATAATTTGATCCACTTTTTTTTAATTCTACAAAATCTCCAATAACATCTTCTATACGAGAAATAGATAAAATTTTATTTTTTAATTTTTGAGAAATTATCATAATTAATCAATTAATTATTATCAATATTTTTTTAGTTTACGTATAATTTTTTTTGGATCTAAATCAGAGAAAATAGTTGATCCAGAAACGATAATATCTGCTCCATTTTTGAATAAAAAGTAGGCATTTTCTAAATTAATTCCACCATCTACCTCTATCAGAGCATAAGAATTATTTTTTAAAATCAAATTTTTAGTGTCTTCTATTTTTTTATATGTATTATCTATAAATTTTTGCCCACTAAAACCTGGATTTACACTCATTAATAAAACAAAATCAATATCTTTAATAATATCTTGTAATAGAATAACAGGAGTATGTGGATTTACTGCAACGCCTACTTTAAGACCATATTGTTTTATGGAAAATATAGTTTTATTTAAATGAATACATGCTTCATAATGAACATGTAAATGATCAGCTCCAGAATTTTTACATTGTTTTATATAAAGTTCCGGTTTTGAAATCATTAAATGTACATCTATAGGTTTAGACGCATATTTTTTTACATATTGGATAAATGAATATCCAAAAGATATATTTGAAACAAAAGATGAATCCATAATATCTATATGAAACCAATCGGCTTCACTTTCATTTAACATTTCTATATCACGATATAAAAAAGCTAAATTAGCTGATAACAAAGATGGAGCTATAATTTTTTTCATATAATTAATATTTAATAGAAATTAAAAGATATTATGTTATTTATTATTTATTTTATATTGATTTCATTAATAATTCACTAATTCCAGTTTTTGAAAATCCCCCATCATGATATAAATTTTGCATAGTAACTTTTTTTGTTAAATCTGAAAATAATGTAATTATATAATTGGCACAATCCTCTGCTGAGGAATTCCCTAATGGTGACATTTTTTCGGAAAAAGTAAAAAATTTATCAAATTCCTTAATTGCTCTAGAAGATCTAGTAATAATTGGAGATTGAGAAACTGTATTTACTCTTACTTTTTTTTTATTTCCCCAATAATATCCAAAATTTCTAGCAATACTTTCTAAATAAGCTTTATAATCGGCCATATCTCCATAAAATGGATAACTTCTATGAGAAGCGATATAGGTTAAAGCTACAATAGATCCCCATTCATTCATGACATTTTTGTTCCAAGCAATTTTCATAATTTTATGAAAAGAAACAGCAGATATATCCCAACCTTTTTTTAAAAAATCATAATTTAAAAATGGATAATCTATTTTTTTTCTAATATTTAATGACATTGCTATGGAATGCAATAAAAAGTCTATTTTTCCTCCAAGAAAATCTAAAGTTTTTTCAAATAACATATCTAAATCATAAATAGATGTAGCATCAGCTGGAATAACTATTGATTTGGTTTTATTAGATAAATCATGAATTTTTCCCATTCTTAATGAAATCGGAGTATTTGTTAATACAAAAGTTGCATTTTCTTCATAAGCGCGTTCTGCTACTTTCCAAGCAATGGAATTTTCATCTAAAGCACCAAATATAATTCCTTTTTTTCCTTTTAGAAGATTATAAGACATAAAATTTTTTTATTCAAAAATATCATTTATTATTGGTAAATAATCTAATTTTTCCCATGTAAATAATTCTACTTCTTTTTTTATAGAATTGCCTTTGAAATCTAAAAAATATTTAGATTTTTTTTTGGGAATTCTCCCCATATGTCCATAAACAGAAGTTTCTTCATATATAGGGTTACGTAATTTTAATCTTTTTTCTATTGCACATGGTCTTAAATCAAAAAATTTATTTATATTGGATGCAATAATTTCATTACTGATTTTTGATTTACCGTAATTATTAACTGAAATACTGATGGGTTCTTCTATTCCTGCAATATAAGATATTTGTATTAATATTTCATCTGAAATACCTGAAGCAACAATATTTTTGGCTATATGTCTTGCTTCATATGCACCAGATCTATCCATTTTAGATGGATCTTTTCCTGAAAAGGCACCACCTCCATGAGAACCTTTTCCTCCATATGTATCCACAATAATTTTTCTTCCAGTTACTCCAGTATCTCCGTTAGGACCTCCAATAATAAATTTTCCTGTAGGATTGATGTAATATTTAGTACGATCTGTAAATAATTTTTTAGTTTTATCCGATAAAAAGTTATTCTTAAAGCTAGGAATTAATATGTTTTTAACATCTTTAACTATTTTTCGGTGCATGTTATCTTTGGTATCAAATTCATCATGTTGAGTAGAAATAACCACAGAATTCACATGTTTTGGGATATCTTTTTTAGAATATTCTATAGTTACTTGAGATTTAGAATCTGGACGTAAATAAGTCATTTTATTTCCTTCATTTCTAATATTGGATAATTCTTTTAATAGATTATGTGAAAATTCTAAAGATAAAGGAATATAATTATCAGATTCTTTAACTGCATATCCAAATACAATACATTGATCTCCTGCTCCAATAGTTATTTTATTACCATTACCATTCTCAATTCCTTTAATTAAATCTGTAGATTGTTCTTGAATGGATGTTAGAATTCCGCATGATTCTGCATGGAATTTATATTCGTTTTTAGTATATCCTATTTTTCGAAGAATATTACGAGATATTCTTTGAATATTCAACCCAGTTTTAGAATTTACTTCTCCAGCTACTATAATTTGACCGGTAGTTACTAAAGTTTCTATAGCAACTTTCGAAGTAGGATCAAATGCTAAAAAATGATCTAATATAGAATCCGATATTTGATCGGATATTTTATCAGGATGACCTTCTGAAACGGATTCACTAGTGAATAAATAAGACATTTTTTATATAACTACTCATTAATTTTATTTTGAATTTTAATAGATTCCTTATGTAATAAATTAAAAATTCTTTCTAGAAAATCTTCGGATAATCCTAAATTTTTTCCTAAATTAATAGATTGTTCCATTACCGATTTCCATCTATTTGGTTGTAAGATATCAACATCTGATGTATTTTTTAAAATACCTAATTTTTTAGAAATATTCATTCTTTCTGATAAAATTGATATTAGATTTTCATCTAATTCATCTATCAATATTCGTAAGGAATATAAATTTTTTTTATATTTTAATTCTGATTGTTTTTGTTTTATAAAAATTTCTTCTAATAATTTTAACAAAACTTTAGGAGTGATCTGTTGTTTAGAATCACTCCATGCTTGATTAGGATCACAATGACTTTCTATCATTAATCCATCACACGAAAAATAATTCAAAGATTTTTTTGCAACATCAAATATCCTATCTTTATTTCCACAAATATGAGAAGGATCACATAAAATTGGAATTCTAGGAATATAATTCTTAATATCCAATATTAATTTCCAGTTAGGTTGATTACGATATTTAATACTTTTATAAGTAAAAAAACCACGATGGATTAAACCTAATTTTCTAATTCCTTTTTTATATAAACGTTCTATTGCTCCTAGCCATAATTCTATATCGGGATGAATTGGATTTTTTACTAAAACAATTATTTGATCATCTCCTTCTAAAGCATCCGCTATTTCTTGAACGATAAAAGGGCTAGTAGTACTTCTTGCTCCTATCCATAAAATATCTATTCCATGAGATTTACATAAATTTACATGTTCTGCATTTGCCACTTCTGTGGCTACCATTAATCTTGTGTATTTCTGAACTTTATTTAACCATTTTAATCCATTTTTACCAATTCCTTCAAAATTTCCTGGTTTAGTTCTAGGTTTCCAAATTCCTGCTCTGAATACCTGAACATAAGATTTATCCAATTCATATGCAGTGTCTAAAATTTGCTTTTCACTTTCTGCACTACAAGGACCGGATATTATAAATGGTTTATCAAATTTATCAATCCAAGATCTGTCTATTTTATCATTTAAAATACCCATTACATTATATTTAGTTTATACATAATATTTATTATAATAAATTTTTTATTTTATTTGATTCTTTTAATAATTTTTTTATGCTTAAAATATCGTTTTTATTCAATGATTTTTTTAAAAATTTTAGTTGTTTCATATATAAGTCAATAGTATTAATTAAATTAATACGATTAGATGAAAAAATAGATATCCATGTTTCAGGATTACTTTTTGCTAAACGTACAATAGAATAAAAACTACTTCCAATCATTTTTTTTAAAATTTTTTCTTTTGAAAAAAAATTTTCTAAAATAGTTTTAGCTAAACAAAAAGATATAACATGAGGTAAATGAGATATATATGATATATACATATCATGATCTTCAGCATTTATATAACTAATATTCATTTTCATAATAATAGAAAATATTTTTTTAGTAATGAATAATGCATCAGAATCGCTTAGTTGATAATCACAAATAATACAGTTTTTATGATAAAAAAGTTCTTCTTTTGCTGAAGTCGGTCCTGAATTTTCTATACCAGCAATTGGATGGGTTGCTACAAATCTACTTCTATTGGGATGAGAATAAACACTATTACAAATATCATATTTAGTAGAACCTGTATCTATCAAAACTTGATTCTTATTAATATTATTAAGGATAATTGGTAATATTTTTATTATATTATTTACCGGTATAGATAATATAATAACTGAAGATTTTTTAATTAAATCTTGAAATGTAATAATCTCATCTACAATTCCTAATTGTAGTGCTTCTAATGAATTGTTATGATTAGAATCTGTTCCTACAACTTTAAAATTCAATTTTCTTAAAATCAATCCAATTGATCCTCCAATTAATCCTAATCCTATAATTCCAATAATTTTCATAAAGAAATTCTATTTTTAGCTTCTATTAAAATATTTATCGGACAACAAATAGAAATCCTAACATAGCCTTTACCATTGTTCCCAAATACTCTTCCTGGAGTAATAAATATATTGTATTTTTTTAAAATTTTTTCGGACCACATAATATCATTGTCATTATTATTTAATTTAGCCCAAACAAAAATTCCTGAATTATTTTTTTTTGAATATCTTATATTTAATAAATCACATATTTCCCATATAATTTTTCTACGTTTAGTATATTCTTTATGAAGAATAATAAACCAATCTTTTGTTTTATTATTCTTCATAGCTTCTATTGCACCCATTTGAATTGGATAATACATACCTGAATCCATTTGGCTTTTTACTTTTAATATATTTCGAATAAAATTTTTATTTCCAATTACCATCCCCACTCTCCATCCAGGCATATTATAATTTTTACTTAAAGAATTTAATTCTAAAGCTATTTTTCTAGAATTTTTTGCATTAAATATACTTAAAAAATTATAGTATTTTTCTGTAATGCAACTATAAGGATTATCATAAACTAGTAAAATATTATTTTTTATTGCTAAAGAAATAATTTCTTCCAATTTTTTTAAATCAATATTTGCTCCTGTAGGCATATGAGGATAATTAATCCACATAATCTTTACTTTAGTAAGATTCATGGAATCTAATACTTTTAAATTAGGCAACCAATTATTTTTCTCATATAAATTATAATATATAATATTTGCACCTAATAATTTTGATATCGAAGAATAGGTAGGGTATCCTGGGTTAGGGATAAGTACTTCATCACCTTTATTTAAATAACACATACTAATATGCATAATCCCCTCTTTAGATCCTATTAAAGGTAAAATTTCTTCATTAGGATCTATAATAACGTCATATATATTTTTATACCAATTAGAAATAGAATTCCGAAGTTCGTCGATTCCAATAGAAATTTGATAAGAATTAGCACAATTTAATTCCGATGCTTTTTTCATCTTATTGATTACTCCACTTGGAGGAGGAAGATCAGGATTTCCAATTCCTAAATTAATAATTTTGATTCCTTGTTTTTCCAGATCACGAATCTCCTTCATTTTTATGGAAAAAAAATATTCTGATATTTTTTTGATTCTATCGGATTCTTCTATAATCATTATTTTATAATATTTACTCCATTTTTATATTCTCCCATAATTGATAAATTGTGAAGACAAGGAATATTTTTTATTCTTTTTTTCATGGTTTCATATTTATTAACATTACTAAATATAATATCTATATAAAATGAATATTCCCATGGTCTTTTCAAGATAGGAATGGATTGAATTTTAGTCATATTAATTCCGATACTTGATATAAAGCTTAATATTTCAGATAAACTACCAATAGTATGTAAAATTTTTAATCTTAGCGAAGCTTTATTAAACGAATAATTATTCTTAATTGGTAATTTATTAATTACAAAAAATCTTGTAAAATTACTATCTATAGTTTGAATATTTTCATGTAAAATTTCTAAACCATATTCTATAGCAGCATTTTCTGATGCAATAGCTGCAATTCCTCTTTTTCTATTTTTAGAAATATATCTTGCAGCAGAAGCTGTATCTATATATTCAGATATTTTTCTTATAGATGGATATGAGTCTATAAATAATTCACATTGTAAAAGTGCCATGGGATGAGAAATAATTTCATATATTTCTTCTATTTTTTGTCCTGGATATGCCATTAAATTATGTTTAATCTGCATATATATCTCTCCTATAATTTTTAAGTTGTATTTGGAAAGAAGACTATAATTGGGGAGTATTGTCCCAGCAATAGTATTTTCTATAGCCATAACCCCAAAATCTACATCAGATTTATAAACAGAAAATGCTAGTTCTCTAAAAGAAGAACATTCCATCAAACTATAATCATGACCTTTAAAGTATAAGGAAACAGCAGAATGATGAAAACATCCTTTTATACCTTGTATTGCTATTATTTTCATGAAAATAAAATAATCATTCTATCTATTATTATAGATATCATCCATATGAAAAAATCTAATGTTTACTTAATGAATATTTTTTACAACAAATATAAAAAATTTCATTTAATATTCCATAAATATAGACAAGATAGAATAGAAAAAATATTATCAATTAATGATTTGTTATTTTTCAATAGAAAATTAAATTTTTTTAAAAATTTAATTATAGTTTAGATAAATAACAATTTTTAATTCATTACTAATACTTCAAAATCTAATAAAAATTCCTTTTTTCTATGTAACCGAATAGAAGCTTGATATTTTCCTATAGATTTAATCGTTTTTTTTCCATGAATTCTAATAAATTTTTTTTCAATAAAAATTCCTTTTTTACTTAAAAAATTCATAATATATTGATTATTAATAGATCCAAATAATTTTCCATCTTTACTAACTTTAACGGGGATTTTTATAACTAAATCTTTTAACTTTTTTTCTATTTTATGTGCTTTTTTAATTAAAGAATCTTCTTTTCTAGAACGTTGTTTTAAAATTTCCTTATTATTTTTCAACAATCCTAAAGAAGATTCTACCGCTAACCCTCTAGGGATTAAATAATTTCTTGCATAACCCGGTTTTACATCTATTTCATCATGTAAGAACCCTAAATTTTCTAAATCTTTTTTTAAAATAATTTTCATTAATTTATTTTTTTATCTTAAATCATCTGTAATAAATGGCAATAATCCAATTTGTCTACATCTTTTAATCGCGGAATTCAATTTATTTTGATTTTTCTTTAAAGTTCCCGTGATACGACGAGGTAGTATTTTACCTTGTGCATTAAGAAATTTTACTAAAAATGTAGGATCTTTATAATCTATATATTTAATATTTCTTTTTTTAAAAAAACAATATTTCTTCTCTATTTTTGTCTCTATTTTAATAGGAGATAAATATCTTAAATCACTTTCTGATGTTGATGTAGATTTATTATTATTTTTATACTTTTTTTCATTTTTTATTTTTTCTTCCATAATCAATATATTATTTATTTTCAATTTTTTCAAACAGTTTTTTCCTTCTAATTTCTGCATATTGAATTCCATATTTATTCAATTTAACTGTTAAAAAACGTAATATTCTTTCATCTTGTTTTAATTTTAATTCTAAAGAATTAATTAAATCAGAATTTAATAAAAATTCAAACAAATGATAACATCCACTTTGTTTTTTATGAATAGGATAAGCTAATTTTTTCAATCCCCAATGTTCTTGATGAATTATTTTACCTTTTTTCTGAATTAAATAATCTTTATATTCTTTTACGGTTTCTCTTGCTTGATCATCTGATAAAATAGGAGTAATTATCATAATATTTTCATAATGTCTTAGCATAAAAGTTTTTATTTATTTTAAAAATAAAATTATAAAAATTTAATTTTTTCTAATAATTTTTCGATACGAATTATGCTTTCTTTTTTTCCTAAAATTTCTATTATTAAAAATAAATCCACACCTTTTAAACTTCCAACTAACGATAACCTAACTAATTGCATTGTTATTTTATTATATTTTTTTAATTGAGAAATGAAAAATTTTAATTGATTAATTAATTCTAACTTAGAACTAGAATTATTAAGTATATTTTTTACTTTTTCTAATCTAGATATTGTATCTTTCGTAGCATATTTCTTAGAAAAGAATATTTTTTTCAAAAAATCTTCATCATAAGAATTCGGAGGAATGAAAAAATAAAAAGAATGTTTCCAAATTTCATTAACAAAATGAATTCGATCCATTGTCAAATTAATTACTTTCCATAAGTAATCTTCTTTAAAATTAAAAAGAAAACGTTTTTTTAATTCTTTTGATAGAAAAATAAAAATTTTTTTTTTGTTATATTTTATATATTGTTTATTAAACCAAATAGCTTTATTTTTATCGAAAAAAATTCCTGATTTTGTTATTTTTTTTATGGAAAAAAAATCAATTAATTCTTGTAAAGAAAAAATTTCTCTATCATTTCCTGGATTCCATCCTAATAATGCTAACATATTGATAAAAGATTCTGGAAAATATCCTAATTCTCTATATCCTGGAATATAAATTTTAGTATTTGGAACTTTCCATTGTATAGGTAAAACAGGAAAATCTAAAGAATTTTTTTCATATCTTTTACTAATTTTTCCTTTTCCATTATTTTTTAGTATTAAAGGTAAATGAGCAAATAAAGGAGGTTTCCATTCAAAAGATTTATATATAAGAATATGAAAAAACATAGAAGGTATCCATTCTTCTCCTCTTAAAACATGAGTGATTTTCATAACGTGATCATCAATAGTATTAGCTAAATGATATGTAGGAATTCCATCTGATTTCAATAATATTTTATCATCCAAATAATCTGTATTAATTTCTATATTCCCTCTAATAAGATCATATACTTTTAAACGAATTCCGGGTTTAACTTTGAATCGAATTACATAAGGATGCCGATTTTTTAATTTGTCATATAAACTTTCTTTATTCATAGTTAATGAATTACTTAAGTTCATTCTAACTTTATGATCGTAAGAAAAATGTAATCCTATTTTTTTATATTCTTTTCTTTTTTTTTCAAGTTCATAGTCGGTATCAAAAGCATAATATGCATCTCCTTTTTTTAATAATTCATTTAAATAAAATTGATAAATATGTCCTCTTTTAGATTGATAATAAGGGGTATAAGGCCCACCATATCCAACTCCTTCATCAGGTTCTATTCCACACCATTTTAAAGTTTCTAATATATAAGATTCAGAAATAGATAAAAATCTTTTTTTATCTGTATCTTCTATTCTAAGAATAAATGTTCCTTTGTTTTTTTTAGCAAAAAGATAATTATATAATGCTGTTCTTACTCCACCCAAATGAAGTGGTCCAGTAGGACTAGGAGCAAAACGAACCCGTACAATACTTGGCATATAAAAAAATATTATTTTCCAATACAAAATTTAGAAAAAATATTATTCAATATATCTTCATTAGTTACTTCACCAGTAATTTCACTTAAAAAAGATAACGATTCTTTAATATGTATAGAAATTAAATCTTCCGAACCGTTTTTGCTAAAAATATTTAAAGCAAATGAAATTTCTCTTAAAGAATTTTTTAAAGCTTCATAATGTCTTATTTGTGTAACAACTACTTGATTTTCTTTCAATTTTTTAATAAAAATCTCACTTAATACATGAATCAAATCCTTAATTCCAATATTATTTTTCGCAGAAATTTCAAAAAAATAGGAAAATTTATATTTCATATTATAAAAATCTTTAAAATAAACAATATCTGATTTATTAGCTATTACGAATATAATTTTTTTAGGATATTTCTTGTATAATCTAAAAATATAATTCACCAATTTTTTCTGTTCTATTTTTCCAATAGATGAATTAAATAAATAAAAAATTATCGAAGATTCTTCTATTTTTTCTACTGTTTTTTTTAATCCTAAAATTTCAACGGAATCATTAGATTTCCGTATACCTGCTGTATCAAAAAAACGAAAAAGTATTCCATTCGAAACAATAGTTCCTTCTATAAAATCTCTAGTTGTTCCTATTGTAGAGGAAACTATTGATCTATCTTCTTGAATAACTTTATTAAAAAAAGTTGATTTTCCTACATTAGGATTTCCAATTATTACTACATTAATTCCTTTTTTTATAGCATTTCCTAATAAAAAAGATTCAATTAAAACTTGTAATTTATCTTTTATTTTCTGTAGAGAAAAATTCATTTTTTTGTAATTATGCTTTGTAGCAAGTAAATGTTCTTCCGAAAATTCTAATTCTAATTCTAATAAAGATAGAAAATTTAACAAATTATTTTTTAATTTTTTAATTTCTTTATTTAAAGACCCTTTAACTTGTTGTAAAGATATATCATGAGATATTTTACTTTCTGAAGTAATCAAATCTGCAATAGCTTCAGCTTGTGTTAAATCTAACTTTTTATTCATAAAAGCACGTAATGTAAATTCTCCAGGTTTTGCTATACGCATTCCTTTATCCATCAATAATCGTAATATTCTTTCTTGTATATAATATGATCCATGACAATAAATTTCAATCATGTTTTCTCCAGTATAAGAATAAGGAGATCTAAAAATAGATACCATTACTTGATCAATAACATTTTTATTAATTTTATTAATATCATTTATATAACCTAAATGAATTGTATGTGTTGATTGTTTTCCTAATTTTTTTCCAATTTTTACAGAATGAAAAATATCTTCAACAATAGCTATTGATCTTTTTCCAGAAATACGAATAATAGAAATTGCACTAGTACCTATAGAAGGAGTTGCTATAGCAACAATGGTGGCATCATCGAACATGTTTTTTTTTATAAAAAAAAATTATAGCTAAATTTAAAAATACAAATTTTATTTATGAAATCTATTTGCCAATTTTATCATTTTTTTAAAAAAAAATTAAAAAAATTATATAAAAGCAACAGAGAATTGGAGAATATATTTTTTCTACTAGCTACTGATGTATTAAAATGTGATAAGACTACTTTAATAATAAAAATGATTCAAAATAAAAATATAGATTTTTTTTTTATAAAAAATTATTGAAAAAATTATGGGAATTAAAAAATAATAAACCCATTCAATATGTGATTGGAAAAACTTATTTTTTTGGAATAAAATTTTTCATTCAAGAAAATGTATTTATTCCTAGACCAGAAACCGAAGAGTTGGTATATTGGATTATTAAAAATCATATTAATATTCATAAAAAATTACAGGTATTTGATTTATGTACAGGTAGTGGATGTATTGGTATAACTTTAAAACAAAAAATACCTCAAATCAGAAAAATTTATGCTATAGATTTTTCTAAAACAGCTATTAAAAATGCCTATAAAAATGCAATATTAAATCATGTAGAACTTACCTTTATAAAATTGGATATTCTAAATAACATAAATTTAATACCTAAATCAATTATAGAAAAAAATTTCATTAATATCATAGTTAGCAATCCACCTTATGTCAAAAAATCTCACAAAAAATTCTTACATCCTATTATTCAATATGAACCACATCATGCTTTATTTGTACCAGATGAAGATCCAATAATATTTTATAAAAAAATTTCATTATGGATTATAAATAATTTTATTGGAATGGTTTACGTTTATTTTGAAATAAACCAATTATATTATTTAGAAATAATTTTTTTCTTAAAAAGATTAGGTTTTATAAATATAAAAATAAAGAAAGATTTTCAAGGTTTATTTAGAATGATTTCTGCAGAATATAAAGGAAAGTAATTAGAATAGAAATGAAAAAAATAGATAAAAAAATCATCCAAAAAATTTCAATTTTAAGGAAAGAAATATTGGATTACAACTATAAATATTATAATCTAAATTTTTCTGAAGTCCCTGATTTTATTTTCGATAAAAAATTGAGAGAATTAATAAATTTAGAAAAACAATATCCTGAATTATATGATTCAAATTCTCCTACTATAAAAATAGGTACTGAAGTTATTGAAAATTCAAAAAATTATAAATATAAAATGTATTCTCTTAAAAATGCATATTCTATAGATGATTTGATAGACTGGAATAAAAAAATTAAAAAATCATTAAAAAATTTTTCTTTCATTTGTGAATTAAAATATGATGGAGTATCCATAAACTTAATTTATAAAAAAGGAATTTTAGCATATGCCGTGACTAGAGGTAATGGAGAAACTGGAGAAAATGTTACAAATAATATTAGACATATAAAATCTATTCCTTTAAAATTAAAAGGAGAAGGAGAAAAAATTACTAATTATTTAGAAATAAGAGGCGAAATTTTTATTCCCAAAAAAAAATTTATAGATATAAATAAAATCCGTTTAAAATATGGAAAAAAATTATATTCAAATCCAAGAAATACAGTTAGTGGATTAATTAAAACTAAAGATATCAATAAAATACGTAAAATTAAATTATCATTTGTAGCATTTCAAATCATTGGTAAAAATTTTATCACACAATATCAAGCTTTGGAGGAGATGAAAAATTTTGGTTTTATAATTCCTAATACAGCTAGGATTTTTAAAAGGTTAGAAGAAGTATTTTTTTTTGTAAAAAAATGGGAAAAATATAGATATAATTTACCTTATCAAATAGATGGAATAGTTATTAAAATTAATGAATGTAAAAAACAATTAATAGCAGGATATACTAATAAATATCCCAAATGGGCCATCGCTTATAAATTCAAGCAAACCCCATTAGAAACTAAGTTATTAAATATAAAATATCAAGTGGGGCGTACAGGAGTAATTACTCCTGTAGCACAGGTTAATCCTGTTAATATATCTGGAACTACAATAAAAAAGGTAAATTTTTATAATAATTTTTTTATTCAAAAAAAAGGAATTTGCCATGGAGATATAATTTTTTTAGAAAAAGGAGGGGATATTATCCCAATAATTAAAGAAATAAACAAATCAAAAAGATTAAATGATACATCTCCAATTAAATTTTTAAAAAAATGTCCATCATGCAATAGTTTATTAATCAATAAAAAAAAATTATTTTATTGTATCAATAATAATTGTTATTCTAAAATAATCATGAAATTTGCTCATTTTGTGAGTGTAAATGGTATGAACATAAAAAAAATTGGGATTAATACTATACAAAAACTTTATGAAAAAGGTTTTTTGAAAAAAATACCTGATTTATTTAGATTAAAAAAAAGTGATTTAACAAAAATAATTGGAATAAACGAAAAATTAGCTTTCAGTATAATAGATAATATAAAAAAATCTAAAATAAATCCTTATCATAGAGTATTATATTCTTTAGGAATCCGTAATATTGGTGAAAATTTTTCTAAAAAACTTACTGAATATTTTAATGATATTGACTCTTTGATGAATGCAGATTACAAAAATTTAATTTCTATATCTGGAATAGGAGAAAAAATAGCAAAAAATATTATTCTTTATTTTTCTATTTTAGAAAATAGAAAAATCATTAAAGAACTAATGCAACATGGATTAAATTTTTCTAAACAATCAAAAAAAATAAACCATTATTCTTTTCTAATGGGAAAATCCATTGTTTTTACAGGAAAATTACCTTACATGACTCGTCGTAGAGCAAAAAATATAGTAGAATCATTAGGAGGAAAAGTCTATAATAATCTGAATAAAGATATTGATTTTTTAATAGTTGGAAAAAATTTTGGATCAAAATTAAAAAAAAGTTTTGAAAAAATTCAAATACAAAGATTAACAGAAAAAGAATTTAAAAAAATTCTTAAAAAAGAAGGGAGTATTTGAAAAAAATCATTATGTTGTAATGGTTTTTTTTTTCATATAGAAAACAGTATATTTAAAAATAAAAATATTAAAGTGGTGATTATAATCATTCAAAAAAAATCAATAGCATAATAATTGCCATTTGCATCGTTTAAATATAAAATCTATTTTTTTTTTATGTTACTAAAAAATATATTTTCCGAATCTGGATTCGAATCTGAAGCTGAATTCATTCCATTAATGAATCAAGATGAAGAAGATCAGCTACTAAAAGATGATATTCCTAAACAGTTAGGTATATTAACAGTAAGAAATATGGTTTTATATTCTGGTATTGTTTTTCCAATCATAGCAGGAAGAAGTGGATCGATTCGATTATTACAAGATGCCTATGAATCGGATAAAACAGTAGGAGTATTAACTCAAAAAAATCCTGGAATTGAAAAAGTTTTAGAAAAGGATTTATATTCTATTGGGACCGTAGCTAAAATACTAAAATTATTAAAAATGCCTGATGGAAATACTACTGTTATTTTACAAGGAAAAAAACGATTTAAAGTTAATCGTTTTACACAAAATCATCCATATTTCAAAGCTGAAATAATTGCTTTAGAAGAAAAAAAACCTTCTTGTAAGGATAAAGAATATATTGCTTTAGTAGATTCAATAAAAGAAATTTCTATAAAAATAGTTCAAGATAATCCAAATATACCATCAGAAGCTAGTATTGCCATACGAAATATTGAAAGTCCATCTTTTCTAATAAACTTTGTAGCGGCTAATATGAACTTAAATACTAGGGATAAACAAAAATTATTAGAATATGATGATTTAAAAAAAAGAGCAATGGAGGAATTGCGCTTTTTAAATAAAGAACATCAGCAAATTCAATTAAAAAATGATATACAATCCCGTGTTAGAAATGATATGGATCAACAACAAAGAGAATATTTTTTACACCAACAAATTAAAGCCATCCAAGAGGAGTTAGGGGATATTTCTTATGAAAAAGAATTTGAAGAAATGCGTATTAAAGCTTCTCAAAAAAAATGGTCTCAAGAAGCAAAAGAACAATTTAATAGAGAATTCTTAAAAATGCAAAGAACTACTCCACAAATGCCTGAATATACGGTACAAAGGAATTATTTAGAATTCATGATCGATTTACCTTGGGAAAAATGTTCAACAGATAATTTCGATTTAGAATATGCACAAAAAATATTGGATAGAGATCATTATGGTTTAGAAAAAATAAAAGTAAGAATTATAGAATATTTAGCCGTATTAAAGTTGAGAAAAGATATGCGTTCACCTATTTTATGTTTTTATGGACCACCTGGGGTTGGAAAAACTTCATTAGGAAAATCTATAGCAACTGCTATTAAAAGAAAATATGTTCGTATTTCTGTAGGAGGAATGCATGATGAATCCGAAATTCGTGGTCATAGAAGAACTTACATTGGTGCTATGCCGGGAAGATTATTACAATCGATTAGAAAAATAGGGACCTCTAATCCTGTTTTTGTAATTGATGAAATTGATAAAATGGTAATAGGTCCCAATGGTGATCCGGCATCCGCTATGTTAGAGGTATTAGATCCTGAACAAAATACATCGTTTTATGATAATTTTTTAGAAATAGGATATGATTTATCAAAAGTTTTATTTATAGCTACTGCAAATAGTATTTCACATATTCCACATGCATTACTAGATAGAATGGAGATTGTAAATATCAACGGATATACATTAGAAGAAAAATCTAAAATAGCAAAAAAACATATAGTACCTAAACAATTAAAAGAAAACGGTTTAAAAAAATCTGATTTAATTCTAGGAATTAAACAGATCAAAAATATTATTGAAAATTATACTAGAGAATCTGGATTGAGATCTTTGGAAAAAAAAATTGCAAAATTAACACGTTATGTAGCTAAGAATATCGCTATGGATAAAAAATATACCAAACGTATGAATATTGAAAAGATAGAAAGCATATTAGGATCTCCAAAAAAACCTAGTATTTATGAAGGTAATAATACGCCTGGAGTAGTTACTGGTCTAGCTTGGACTAATTTTGGAGGTGATATACTATATATAGAATCTATTTTATCTCAAGGAAGTGGTGATTTAAGTATTACTGGAAATTTAGGAGAAATTATGAAAGAATCTGCTACAATAGCTTTACAATATATTAAGGCTCATTATAAAGAATTTAATATAGATCCTAAAATGTTTGAAGAAAAAAATGTACATATTCACGTACCTGAAGGTGCAGTTCCTAAAGATGGACCTTCAGCTGGAATAACAATGTTAACTTCAATGGTTTCATGCTATACCAATAGAAAATTAAAACCTTATTTAGCAATGACTGGAGAGATAACTCTAAGAGGAGCAGTATTACCTGTAGGAGGGATTCAAGAAAAGATATTAGCGGCTAAAAGAGCTAATATTCAAGAAATTATTCTATCATATGCAAATAAAAAAGATGTAGAGGAGATTAAACCAGAACATTTAAAAGGATTAACTTTTGATTATGTAAAAAATATGAATGATGTAATTAATATATCTCTATTGTAACAAATGAATCAACAAAAAAAAAAATACAATGAATATCTAATTAAATTAGCAAAAAAATACGGAACTCCACTATATATATATGATTCTTATAAAATAAAAAAACAATACCAAAAAATGGTAAATTCTTTTAGTGGAATAAAAAAACTGATAATAAATTATGCTTGTAAAGCAAATACCAATCTAAATATATTAAAATTATTTCATACTTTAGGAAGTGGATTAGATACAGTTTCTATCCAAGAAATAGAAATAGGATTAAAAGCAGGATTTAATCCAAAAAAAATTATATTTACTCCTAATTGTGTTTCTATTCAAGAGATAAAAAAAGCTGTAGAACTAGGAGTTAGAATTAATCTAGATAATTTATCGATATTAGAACAATTTGGATATCACTTTCCTAATTATTCTATAGGAATAAGAATAAATCCTCATATAATGGCGGGAGGAAATAAAAAAATTTCAGTAGGTCATATTGATTCTAAATTTGGGATTTCTCATTATCAAATTCCTCATGTAAAAAGAATATTAAAAAATACTGGATTAAAAGTTGAAGGATTTCATATGCATACTGGATCTGATATATCAGATCCTAAATATTTTTTAGAAGGAGCAAAAATTCTCTTTCAAATAGCTATAGAATTTCCTAAAATTGATTATATTGATTTAGGAAGTGGATTTAAAGTGCCATATAAAAAAGAAGATATAAAAACAGATCTTTATTCGTTGAGTAAAATAATAACCAATGAATTCAATAATTTTTTCCAAAATTATATAAATAAAAATTTTATTACTTTAATATTTGAACCAGGAAAATTTTTAGTTAGTGAATCTGGATATTTTTTAGTAAGTGTAAATGTAATCAAACATACTACTTCTACTGTATTTGCTGGAGTAGATTCAGGATTTAATCATTTTATTAGGCCTATGTTCTATGATGCATATCATTGCATAGAGAATATTTCTAATCCAAATGGATGTTTTAGGTTGTACACAGTGGTAGGTTATATTTGTGAATCTGATACCTTTGGATTCAATAGAAAAATTTCTGAAATTCATGAAGGAGATATTTTATGTATTAAAAATGCAGGTGCTTATTGTTTTTCTATGTCATCTAATTATAACTCCCGTTATAGACCATCTGAAGTGATGCTTTTGAATGGAAAAGATTTTTTAATAAGAAAAAGGGAAACTATGCAAGATCTTTTAAAAAATATAATTGAAATTCCAATTTCTTGAATATGTTGTATAATCTATGGAGAGATGGCAGAGTGGTTAATTGCGGCGGTCTTGAAAACCGTTGAGGTTTGTTGCCTCCGGGGGTTCGAATCCCTCTCTCTCCGTTTTTTTAAAAAAATTAATTTTATATATTTTTTAATTTTTTTAGTTGTTTTTCTATACTTTCATTTTCTATCTTACTAAAGAGTAATTCTTTTTTTCCTAAAATATGTCCAGGATATATTATGTTTTCTGTATTTTCAATTTGATTCCAAAAAAGTAATTTTAAACGAAGCATATTTAATAGTTTTTTGGATATAAAAGGAATAAAAAGTTCTGATATCTGAGCTAACATTGCAGTAATTTGCATGGATACATACAAAATAGTATTGATACGTTTTTTTTTATTTTCCTTCCATGGTTTTTCATCAGTTAAATATTTGTTACCCATTCTAGCTAAATCCATAAAACATTTTATGGAGTCTTTAAATCTAAAAGATTCTATAAATTTTCCTATTTTTTTTGGACAATCTCTAACTTTTTTTAGAATATTTTTATCATTTTCATAAAAAAATTCGGGTTTAGGAACTATTTTATTATTATATTTTTTTACCATAGTCATGCATCTATTCACAAAATTTCCTAATATAGAAACTAACTCTGTATTATTTTTTATTTGAAAATTTTTCCAACTAAAATTAGTATCTTTTTTTTCTGGCATATTTCTTATCAAAACATAACGTAATGTATCTTGTTGATTTGGAAAATCTTTTAAATATTCATGGCCCCAAACAGCCCAATTTTTAGAAGTAGATATTTTTTTATTTTCTAAATTAAGAAATTCATTAGCTAATACTTGATGGGGTAAAATATATCCTTTATTGTATGCTTTTAAAATAACTGGAAAAATTATAGAATGAAATATAATATTATCTTTTCCAATAAATTGAATCAATTTAGTGTCATTGTCTTTCCAATAACTGCACCAATTAGTTTGATTCCGATTAGACCATTCTATAGTAGAAGAAATATAACCGATAGGAGCTTCAAACCAAACATATAAAACTTTTCCTTTTCTATAAGGGACAGGAATTCCCCAATTTAAATCTCTAGTTATTGCTCTAGATTTTAGTCCTTGATCTAACCAAGATTTAGCTTGTCCATAAACATTTATTTTCCAATCTTTTTTATGATTAATTAAAATCCAATTTTTCAAAAAATCTTGATAATGATTTAAAGGAAAATACCAATGTTTTGTTTTTTTTAATATAGGAGTACTACCACTTATAGTAGATTTAGGATTAATCAAATCATTAGGTTCTAATGAAATTCCGCAATTTTCACATTGGTCTCCATAAGCATCTTCTTTTTTACAATTAGGACAGGTTCCAGATATAAATCGATCTGCTAGAAATTGTTCATATTTATTATCGTAATATTGATCAGATATTTTTTCAAATATTTTTTTTTTTTTACGAAATTCTTTGAAAAAAGAAATAGAAGTTTGATAATGAATTTTTTTTGAAGTTCTTGAATAATTATCAAATATTATTCCAAAATTTTTAAAACAATCTCTAATCATAGAATGATACTTATTGATGATTTCTTTAGGAGTCTTTTTTTCTTTTTTAGCCTGTATTGAAATAGGGACTCCATGTTCATCTGATCCAGATATAAAAATAACATCTTTTTGATTTCTCCTAAGAAAACGAACAAAAATATCCGCAGGTAAATAAACTCCAGCTAAATGACCAATATGAATGGGGCCATTTGCATATGGTAAAGCCGCTGTAACTATATATTTACTAATTTTTTTCATATACAAAAAAAATAATAATTTAAGGAATTATACATATATCAATTTAAATTATGTTATGAAAAAAAAATTATTTTTAATAGATGCATTTTCTATTATTTATCAAAGTTATTATGCCTATAATAAAAATCCACTTTTGACATCTTTTGGACTGAATACTTCACCTATTATAAAATTTATGTATTTATTGATGGATTTATTAATGGAAGAAAATTCCAATTATATGGCAGTTATTTTTGATAGTAATCAAGAAAATTTTCGAAAAAAAAAATATGAAAAATATAAAGCAAATAGAAAAAAAACTCCAATAGCTATTCAAATAGCTATTCCTTATATTCTAAAAATTTTAAAAGCTTTTAAAATTTTATTTATTTATTCCAATCATGGATATGAAGCGGATGATATTATCGGAACTATTTCTCATAAAGCTGAAAATAAAGGATATATTGTTTATATTATTTCTTTAGATAAGGATTTCTTGCAATTAGTAACAAATAATATTAAAGTTTATTTTCCACCTTTTAAAGGAAATCCAAAAAAAATATTAGAAATAAACGATGTTAAAAATAAATTTGGAATTGATCATCCAAAACAGGTTATAGATTTATGGAGTATGATGGGAGATTATTCTGATAATATTCCTGGATTACCTGGAATAGGAGAAAAAAATGCAAAAAAATTTTTAAAAAAATTTGGAAGTATTGAAGAATTATTTAATTCCATTAACCAATTAGATAAAAAAATTGGAGAAAAAATTCGATCATATAAAAAAATGGGGTTATTATTTAAACAATTAATTACTATTCATACTAATATTCCATATTTTAACTTCAATGAAAAGGATTTTTATATAAAAAAACCAACATTATATTCTATACAAAAAATATTTGAAGAACTAGAATTCCGTAGATTATTAAAAAAAGTATATCAGTACTATAAAAAAAACAATAACTATTATTTATAGATATTATGTTTATTAATATAATTCCATACTTCTGGATTAAGCATAGATTGAACGTTTTTTCCTAATTTTATTGAACCACGAATAAAAGAAGAGGATATTTCAATAATAGGTGCGTTTTTTAAATAAGTTATTTTTTTATTTATTTTGAATACAGGAATAGAAAATTTTCCTATCCTAGGATAAACGAATATATCATATTCATTTAAAATAATCTTATAATTTTTCCATTTTTTGATAGAATCAATAACATCTTTTCCAAAAAGAAGAGAAAATTTAATAGTAGGATATTTTTCTTTAATACGATTTAAAGTATGAATAGTATAAGAAGGATAAAATCCTGATTCAATATCTAATACATTCATCTTTCTAAAATTAGATACAGCTATACGTACAAATTTTTCTCTAATTTCATAGTCCAGAAGACATTTCTTAAATGGATTTTGGGGTGAAACTACAAACCAAACATATTTTATATTTTCTAAAAATTCTACAATATAATTAGCAATAATAATATGACCCAAATGAATCGGGTTAAATGACCCAAAATAAAGTATTATTTTCATAATAAATATAATAAAAAGTTATGTTTATGTTAATATATCTTTTATTGAGTAATAAATAATAATAGAATTAAATAAATGAATAATGAAAAAATATAAATCATCTATAAAAAATAAAAGAGAAAATATAAAAAATATTATTATTAGTTTTTTTTTATTAGGGACAAGTATTTTTTTTAGTCTAAGTTTTTTATCATTTTTTTTTCATTGGGAAAATGATCAAAGTCAAATAATAAATTTTTTGTCAAAAGAAACAATAACAGAAAATTTACTAGGAAAAATTGGAGCTATTATTTCTCATTATTTTATTTATTATGGGATAGGAATTAGTGCTATATTTATACCAATTTTATTGTTTATAACTGGATTAATAATTTTAATTCAAAAAAAATTTATAATAAACAATTTTTACAAATCCATTACATATAATTTTATATTTTTAAGCATTTGGATTCCTATAACTTCGTATTTTATTATTCCAAATGAAGGAGGTGTATTTTGCGGAGTTTTTGGATTTGAAATAGGTAATTTATTCGTTTATTTATTCGGAACAATAGGATCTTATATCATCCTTATAATAAGTATGATCGTTTATATCAACATTATCTATTCTAACATAGAAAAAAAAATAAGATATAGAAAAATATTGTTCCAAAATTTTTCATTTCTAAAAAATTTAAAAATGAAAAATTATAAAAAAAAAATAGTTTTCAATTATAATGATGATTATCGTATAAGTTATCCAATAATAAAACATAAAAAAAATACAATAAAATTATTAGATATAGAAAAAAATGTAGAATTCAATAAAAAAAAAATAATTAAAATTCTTAACTATTATCAAATAAAAATATCTCAAATAAATGCTATAATAGGTCCTACAATTATTTTGTATGAAATATCTCCTCATATAGGAGTTCGTATATCTAAAATAAAAAATTTAGAAAGGGAAATTGCTTTGAATTTATCGGCTCAATCTATAAGAATTATAGCTCCGATACCTGGAAAAAGTACTATAGGAATAGAAATTCCTAATAAAAAACGTCATATTGTACATATCAATGATATTCTTTTTTCAGAAGAAAATAAAAAAAAAAGTTGTAGTATGGAACTACCTATATCATTAGGAAAAACAATTTTTAATGAAAACTTTATAGTAGATTTAACAGAAATGCCTCATTTACTTATAGCAGGATCCACTGGACAGGGGAAATCTGTAGGATTAAATGCAATAATAATTTTTCTATTATATAATAAAAATCCAGAAGAAATAAAATTTATTTTGATTGATCCAAAAAAAGTTGAACTATCTATATACAAAAAAATATCAAAATATTATTTTGCAATGTTTCCAAACTATACAGGAAATAATGTAATATCAGATTTAGATGAAATAGAAAACATACTGGATTCCTTATGTAAGGAAATGGAAAAAAGATATAACATTTTAGAACGATACAAAGTAAGAAATATAATAGAATATAATAAAAAAGAATGCAAAAATAAATCAAAATTACCTTATATAATATTAATGATTGATGAATTCGCAGATATATTGTCATATAAATCTAAAAAAACAAAAATAATTGAAAAGTATCTAATCCGTTTAGCTCAACTAGCTAGAGCCGTAGGGATACATTTAATTATCGCTACACAACGTCCATCAGTAGATGTTATTACTGGATTAATAAAATCTAATTTTACTGCAAGAATTGCATTTAAAGTAGGATCTAAAATAGATTCTATAACTATACTAGACTGTACGGGGGCTGAAAAATTAGTAGGAAAAGGAGATTTATTATTTTCCAATAAAAATGAAATAATCCGTTTACAATGTCCTTTTATAGATTCATCATACATTCAAAAAATTGTCAATTATTACAATAGATACTGTAATAAAAAAAAAGAATATTTTTTACCAAATCCTGGTAAAAATAAATAATAAAGTAGCGTAAGTTCAGTTATAAGTTAACTTATAAAAAAGTAAAAAAATATTAAATATGATTATTTTTTATCCCCATAAAAACTTTAAAAGTTTATCTAATGTTGAAAAAGCAATCAACGATATAAAAAAAGGAAAAGTTATTATTGTAGTTGATGATAAAAATAGAGAAAATGAAGGAGATTTTATAGTTGCAGCTGAAAAAATAACTCCCAGCATTGTTAATTTTTTTATCACTCATGGTCGTGGGTTAGTTTGTGTCTCTTTAACAGAGGAAAAATGTGATCAGCTAAAACTGAAAATGATGGTAAAAAATAATACAGACCCAAACAAAACCGCTTTTACAGTTTCTGTAGATTTACGTGGATATGGTGTCAGTACTGGAATTTCTGTTCATGATCGAGCAAAAACAATATTGGCACTGGTAAATGAAAAAAATCCTGATTTATTTAATAAACCAGGACATATTTTTCCATTACGTGCAAAAAAAGGTGGTGTCTTAGAAAGACCTGGACATACAGAAGCTGCTATAGATTTAACTAAAATGGCTGGATGTAGTCCGGGTGGAGTTTTAGTTGAAATATTAAATACAGATGGATCTATGGCTAGATGGCCAAAACTTATAAAGTTAGCAAAAAAATTGAATATGAAAATTCTATCAATAGAAGATATCATAAAATATAAAAAATATAGCGGTCTGGACGGGACTTGAACCCGCGACCCCATGCGTGACAGGCATGTATTCTAACCAACTGAACTACCAGACCCATCAATCAAACCATCCAATTTATTTTGAATAGATTCTTTAGATGCTATTCCAATATGGATATCTTTTTTTATACCATTTTTAAAAAAAATAATAGTCGGAATACTTCTTATATTATACTTAGAAGAAGATTTAGGATTATTATCAACATTTAATTTAAAAAATAACGATTTTTTTTTATATTCTAAAAATATCTCTTCTAATAAAATAGAAAGAGATCTACAAGGAGCACACCATGGGGCCCAAAAATCTACTAAAATAGGTTTATTGGACTTGGAATGTACTACCAATTTATCAAAATCAGTATCGTTAATTTCTTGTAACATATTTTATATGAAAAAAACAATAAAACAAATTTACCTTTTTTTTCCGTAAATTCAAAAGCTAAAATCTTTTAACAAACGAATATAAATATCTATTCCTTCCATAATTTCCGTTATTAATATATATTCATTAGATGTATGAGAACGTAAACTATCTCCTACTCCCATTTTAATAGTAGAAAATGGCATAACACTTTGATCAGAAAGAGTGGGAGATCCATAGGTTTTTATCCCTATGGATTTAGCTTTTAATACAATAGGATGTTTTGGATTTATAAAAGAAGAGTTTAAATGATAAGAACGTGGATATATTCTGGAAAAAATTTTTTTTTGTATGATATCTATTAATTCTTTATTATTATATAAATCATTAGTTCTAATATCTATAACAAAAGAACAAATATCAGGAATAACATTATGTTGAATACCTCCATGGATTTGAGTGATATTCAATGTTGTTTTACCTAAAAGTTTAGATGTTCTCTTAAAAGAAAAATTTTTCAAAAACTCTATATCTCTGGTAGCTATATAAATAGCATTTATTCCACTATTTCTAGCAGAATGGCTAGTTTTTCCTTCAGCAATACAATCTAAGACCATTAAACCTTTTTCTGCAATAGCTACTTGCATTTTTGTTGGTTCTCCTATAATTCCCAAATCTATTTTTCCCAATTCTGGAAGTATTGAAGATACCCCAGAAGATCCTGATATTTCTTCTTCTGCAGTAATGGAAAGTATTAATCTATATGGTAACTCTGATAATTTGCTTAAATATATAAAGGTAGATATCATAGATACGACTGATCCACCAGCATCATTACTTCCTAAACCGATTAATTTATCACCTTTTTTTACAGATTTAAAAGGATTTGTAATCCAGTTTTTTCCTGGTTTTACGGTATCATGATGAGAATTTAATAATATAGTTCGCAACAATTTACTTTTGGAATAATTAATGTTTTCTGTCCAAATATTGTTGAATCTTCTATTAACACTAAACCCATACCTACTAAGATAATTTTCTATTAAAAAAGATACTTGATATTCTTGTTTAGAAAGAGAAGGAGTATTAATCATACTCATCAGTAATTGAATGGCTTCTTTCTTTAATAGATTCATATTAACTACAGACATAGTATAGTTTTTTTACTGGAATCCATTAAATAATTAGGTAATCCAATACTTACTTTAGATACTCCATTTTTTAATGCAAAAAAAGCATTTTCCAATTTAGGGATCATACCACCAAAAACAAAATTATTTTGTATTATTTCTTGAAATAAAGAAAAATTTATTTTTCTAAAATAAGAATTAGAATCATCTATTTTTCGTAAAACTCCTATTTTATCAAAACAAAAATGTAATTCTATACTACATTTTTGTTTTGATAAAGAAACCGCAATATTAGAAGCAATAGTATCTGCATTTGTATTCAAAAGATTTCCCATACCATCATGAGTTATCGAACAAAATACAGGTGTTATATTATTCCTTAATAATAATTTTATAAAATTGGTATTGATATCTTTACTTTCTTTGATATCTCCTACATATCCATAATTTATATCATTGACTTTTTCACGTATATAAGATTTAATACAATTACCATCTGCACCACATAACCCAATTGCATTACAATGATAATATTGTAATAAAGAAACAATATTCTTATTAAGAACTCCTGCATAAGTCATAACAACTATATCTAAAGTTGTTTTATCTGTTATCCTTCTACCTTGTATTATTTTTTTAGGAATATTCATTTGATCTAAAAAATAATCTGCTTTACTACCTCCTCCATGAACTAATATTTTAGATCCTTTTAGTTTACAAAAATAACTGATAGAAATATTCAGCAATTTTTTGTCATGAATTAACCTACCCCCCATTTTTACTACATGAATTTTCATAAAAACTGTAAAATTTTTAAAAATATTATCTGTGCAGCATAAATTCTGTTATTTGCTTGTTCTAAGATAATAGAATCATTACTATCTAAAACTGAATCTTCCACTACTATATTCCTCCTAACTGGTAAACAATGCATGAATTTAGCTTTATTTGTAATTTTCATTTTATCTTCGGTAATCATCCAATTATCATCTATATCAATAACTTTTCCATAGTTTGAAAAACTACTCCAGTTTTTCGCATAAATAAAGTTTGCATTTTTAAATGCTTCATATTGATTATGAAATATTTTAGCATGGTTAGAAAATTTTTCATGAAGATTATATTCTTTTGGACATGCAATAATAAAATCTATTTCCTTTATTTTAGAAATCCATTGAGAAAAAGAGTTCGCTACAGAATGAGGTAATGACTTAATATGAGGGGCCCAGCTTAACACTACTTTACATTTACTCTTAAAAAAAGAACTATATTCCGCAATTGTAATTACATCCGCTAAAGATTGTAAAGGATGTAAAGTAGCGCTTTCTAAATTTACTACTGGTACTTTAGAATAAAGTAATATTTTTTTAAATAAAATTTCATTATAATCATAATCTTTATCGAATAAATTCGGAAATGTTCTGACTGCAAGTATATCACAATATAAACTCATAACAGAAATAGCTTCTTTAATATGTTCCTGTGTATTTATCATTATATTTCCATCATCCATTTCAATTTTCCAAGAATCCTTATTAATATCTAATACCCAAACATTACATCCTAAATTGAAAGCTGCTTTTTGACAACTTATTCTAGTCCGTAATGAAGGATTAAAAAACACTAATCCAATTGTTTTATTTTTTCCTATTTTTTGGAATAAAAATGGCTTCTTCTTAAGAAGAAGAGATTCATTAATAATATCATATACATTGATAACATCTTCCACACTGAAAAAATTTTTCATAAATCATATCATATTTTATATTCATTCCAAGATTTTATTAAAAGTTTTTCCATAGATAAATTACAAAATGCTTGTATAAAAGCTTTAGCTAAACGAGTATTAGTAATTAGAGGAATGTTAAAGTCTACAGCACAACGTCTTATAGTATAATCATTATCTAATTCTTTTTTTCTAAGATTTTTAGGAATATTTATAATAAGATCCAATTTTCTATTTTTTATTAATTCAAGTACATTAGATCGTGATTTTATGTTAGGCCAATCAACTTTTATTGATGGAATTCTATTTTTTAATAGAAAATTATTAGTTCCTTCTGTTGAAAATAATATATAACCTTTATAATGTAACAATTTTAATACTTCTAAAAGTTCATTTTTAGATTCAATAGGACCACCAGATATTAATACATTTTTCTTTGGAATAGTATAACCGACAGAAATCATAGATTTTAAAAGAGCTTCATGGAAGGTATCTCCTAAACATGCTACCTCTCCGGTAGAAGCCATATCTACTCCTAATATAGGATCTGCGTTTTGTAAACGAGAAAAAGAAAACTGAGAGGCTTTAACCCCAAAAAATTTTTTTTTATACAAAAAATTTGAATCTACTTTGCATTTCTTAATTCCAAGAATTACCTGAGTAGCAATATCTATCATATTAAAATGAGAAATTTTAGATACAAAAGGAAAGCTTCTGGAAGCTCTTAAATTACATTCAATTACTTTTAATTCATTTTTTTTATATAAAAATTGAATGTTAAAAGGACCAGATATACCAAAATATTTTGATATTTTATTAGATATATGAATGATTTTATTTAATGTAGATGTAGAAATGTTATACGGAGGATAAACCAATGTTGCATCACCTGAATGTACTCCTGCAAACTCTACGTGCTCTGATATAGCGTTATATATAATTTTTCCATTTTGAGAAACAGCATCTAACTCAATTTCTTTTGCATTTTGTATAAATTCTGTAATGATTAATGGATATTTTGGAGATATATATGATTTTCTTTGATTCATATAATAAATTAATTCTTCTTTATTAGAAATAACACTCATATCGGATCCTGAAAGTACATAAGATGGTCTTATCAAAATAGGATAATCTACCTTTTTGATAAATTGTAAAATACTATCAAAATCAGATAATTCTTTCCATTTTGGTTGTTGTATTCTCAAATAATCCATAATTCTTGAAAACTTATATCTATTTTCTACTTTATCGATAGCAATCGGGGAAGTTCCTAAAATTTTTACTTTTTTCTTGTAAAGTTTTATAACTAAATTGTTAGGGATTTGACCACCCATAGAAACAATAGTACCTTTAGGATTTTCTAAATCAATAATATCTAATATCCGTTCTAAAGTAAGTTCTTCAAAATATAATCTATCGCATATATCAAAATCAGTACTTACTGTTTCTGGATTGTAATTAATGATTATAGATCTATAAGATTTTTTTTTGATAGTATTTAGTGCATTTACACAACACCAGTCAAATTCCACACTACTTCCAATTCTATAAACTCCAGATCCCAATGTTATTACAGAATTTTTATCGTTTTCATAAGATATATCATGTTGAATGGCATGATAAGTTAAATATAAATAGTTAGTTTTTGAAGGATATTCAGCCGCTAAAGTATCAATTTGTCTAACATAGGGAATGATATTTTTTATTTTTCTATATTCTCTTATTTCTTCTTCTAAATCCGAGATACTTTTATTTTCTTTTTTGATAAAAAAACTAGCTATTTGTATATCTGAAAATCCTTTTTTCTTTGCTTTCCACAATAAATCGTCTGGTATATCTTTCCAAGAATTAAAAGAATCTATTTCTTTTTTTATTTTAAAAATATTATTCAATTGATATAAAAACCATGGATCTATTTTAGTAAGATAGTGTATTTCTTTAATAGTAAAACCTTTTTCTAAAGCATCTTCGATTAAGAATATTCTTTGATCAGTAGGATTTTTAAGAAATTCTCGTAATAACTGACTAGATAACAATTTTTTTTTATGATTTATAAAACCTTGCATCCCTATGTCCAACATTCTAATTCCCTTTTGAATGGCTTCTTCAAAAGTAGCTCCAATTGCCATAATTTCTCCGACACTTTTCATACTACTTCCAATCTGATTAGATACACCGTAAAATTTTTTCAAATCCCATCTAGGAATTTTACATACTACATAATCTAAAGCTGGTTCAAAGAAAGCAGTAGTATTTTTTGTGACAGAATTTTTTAATTCGTGTAATCCATAACCCATCGATAATTTTGCTGCAATAAATGCTAAAGGATAACCTGTAGCCTTAGAAGCTAATGCACTGGATCTAGAAAGTCTTGCATTAATTTCAATAACTCTATAATCTTCTGATTTAGAACTTAAAGCAAATTGAATATTGCATTCTCCAATAATATTAAAGTTTCTAGCTATACGTATAGCTAGCTTTCTAAGAAAAAAATATTCATCATTTGTTAACGTTTGCGATGGAGCCACTACAATACTTTCTCCGGTATGAATACCTATGGGATCTAAATTTTCCATATTACATACAGCAATACAATTATCATATTTATCTCTAACTATTTCATATTCTACCTCTTTCCATCCTTCTAGGTATTCTTCTACAATAACTTGAGAAGAATATGAAAAAGATTTTCTAATTAACTGATTTAAATCATGAATGTTTTTAGAAAATCCACTTCCTAAACCTCCAAGAGTATAGGCAGATCGAACAATAACAGGAAATCCTATTTCTAAAGAGTGATAAATAGCATCATCTATAGAATTTACTACAAAACTTTTTGCAGTTTTTATGTTAATATCGCTTAACCTATTTCTAAATAAATTTCTATCTTCGCTTTTAATAATTGACTCAATAGAAGTCCCCAATATTTTAATATTATATTGCTCTATAATACCTTCTTTAAAAAGTTGTATTCCGCAATTTAATGCAGTTTGTCCACCAAAAGATAATAATAGACCTTGAGGTCTTTCTTTTTTGATAACCTTTTTGATAAAGAATAAAGTTAAAGGAAGAAAATAAACCTTATCTGCAATTCCTTTAGAAGTTTGAACAGTAGCAATATTAGGATTAATTAATATAGTATAAATGCCTTCTTCTTTAAGAGCTTTTAACGCTTGTGTTCCAGAATAATCAAATTCTCCGGCTTCTCCAATTTTTAAAGCCCCAGAACCTAATAAAAGAACTTTATCTACTTTATTTTCATTCATCATAATTAAAAAAATTATATAGTTTTTTTAATCAAATCAATAAATAAATCGAATAAAAAATCTGTATCTGTGGGGCCCCCTGAAGCTTCCGGATGAAATTGTACTGAAAAAAAAGGTTTATAATTATGAATAATTCCCTCACAAGTATCGTCATTTAAATTTTTAAAAAATATTTTCCAATCTATGGGTGATAGATAATCATAATCTAAAACATATCCATGATTTTGAGATGTAATAAAATGTTTTCCATTCTGTAATGATACAACCGGTTGATTATGACTTCTATGCGCGTTTTTTAATTTATAGGTTTTTCCTCCTGCAGCAATTCCTAACAGTTGATTACCTAAACAGATTCCGAATATAGGTTTGTTTTTTTTCATAGCTATACGAATGTATTCTACTGGCTCTTTATAGAGAATAGGATTTCCAGGTCCATTAGATAAAAAAAGTCCATCATATTCTTCTTCAGTAAAATTATAATTCCAAGGAACTCTTACAATAGTACAATTTCTTCGTAAAAGACATCTTAAAATATTATTTTTCAATCCAAAATCTATAAGTAATATTCTATATTTTCCATTTCCATATATAATTTTTTTTTTAGTGGAAACTTTATCAGAAAGATTTTCATGATTAGGATCATAAAAAGATATATTTTCATTATCTAATAATATTTTTCCTAACGTAGATCCACCATTTTTTCTAATTTTTTTGGCAATAGATCTAGTATCTACATTATAAATTCCAGGAATTTCATTATTATATAACCAATCACATAAAGATTGATCCATATTCCAATGATGTGGATGATTCGAATAATATGTGACAACAACACCTGATATCTGAATTTTATCAGACTCATAAAATTTAGGAATTTCTTCATTTTTTATAATAGTAGGAACCCCATAATTTCCAATCATAGGATAAGTATAAATCAAAATTTGACCATGATAAGATGGATCCGTCATACTTTCTATATAACCAGTCATTGCGGTATTAAATACTAATTCTCCAGAGGAAGACTTGGGATATCCAAAGTGATCCCCTTCATATTTTGTTCCATCTTCTAGAACAAGAGTACCTTTTCTTTTTTTTTTATGATTTTTCATTTCAGTTTTCGTAAGGATTTATTTAATTTATTTAAGAATAATTCTATATGATTTTCATTAATAATTAGTGGAGGAAGTAATCGTAAAACATATGGATTATTCGATATACCCACGAACACATTTTCTTTATAAACTAAAGTATTCCTTAGATTTTTAACTGGAAAATCAAATTCTAATCCTAACATCAAACCTTTTCCACGGACTTCTACTATCTGAGAAATACCTGTTATTTCTTTCAATAGTATTTCTCCCATTTTTTTTGCATTTTCAATCAAATTCTCATTTTTAATAATTTTCAAAACTGAAATTCCTGCTATACATGCTAAATAATTTCCTCCAAAAGTAGTTCCTAACATTCCATAATATGGTTTAAATTTTGGATGAATTAATACTCCCCCTATAGGAAATCCATTTCCCATTCCTTTAGCTATAGTAATTAAATCTGGTTTGACCGGATAAAATTGATGAAAGAAAAAAGAACCTGTTCTTCCATAACCACTTTGTATTTCATCAATAATTAAAACCGATTCATATTTATTACATAATTTTCCAACTTTTATGAAAAAATCAAAACCAGGATCTATAATTCCAGATATACCTTGTAATCCTTCAGTGATTACCGCACAAATATCTCCATTTTTTAAGTAATTTTCTAAAATATCAATTTCATTATAATCCAAAAAAATAGTTTTATGTTGAGTATCAAAAGGAGATACTAATTTATAATTATCTGTAACCGAAACACTCCCGCTAGTTCTCCCGTGAAAGGCTCCTCTAAAAGCAATTATTTTCTTTTTCCCCGTATGAAAAGATGATATTTTTAATGCATTCTCATTAGCTTCTGTTCCAGAATTGCAAATAAATAAACAATAATTTTCATATCCTGAAATTTTTCCAATCATATTTGCTAATTCATTTTGATGAGAAACCAAAACACTATTGGAATAATAAGAAATTTTATTCATTTGTTTTGTTATAGATTCTATATAATATGGATGAGAATGTCCAATAGAAATTACGGCATGTCCTCCATAAAAATCTAAATATTTTTTCCCATTTATATCAAAAACATATAATCCTTTACTTTTGTTTAATTCTATATCCAAAATAGGATATACATTGAATAATTTCATTTTTTTTGAGAAATTTTTAATTTAAAAACGAATGGATTTCAAATTTAATCCACAATCCTCATTAATATTAAACATAAGATTCATGTTTTGTACGGCCTGTCCGGATGCCCCTTTTAACAGGTTATCTAAAACACTTACAACAATTAATTGATTTCTTTCTTTTATAAGGTATAAAAAACATTTATTGGTATTCACTACTTGTTTTATATCAATATTAAAATCAGATATATACACAAATGGATGATCTAAATAATATTCTTGATACATTTCTTTATTTTCTTCTAAAGAAAGATTAGTATAAGTATACATAGTAGTTATAATCCCCCTTGAAAAATTTCCTCTATAAGGAACAAAATAAATTTTTTCAGAAAATTTATTTTGTAACTCAGAAATAACTTTTACTATTTCATGTATATGTTGATGATTAAATATTTTATAAGTAGATACATTATTATTTCTCCAACTAAAGTGATTAGTATCACTATATGTTCTTCCAGATCCAGTAGATCCGGTTATTGCACTAATATGTATAGATTTTTGGATTAATTGATTCCTTGCTAATGGCAAAATTGATAAAAGTATAGCTGTAGCAAAACAGCCAGGATTCGCTATACTTTTTGATTTTTTGATTAATTCTTTTTGTAATTCTGGTAATCCATAAATAAAATTTCTTTTATTAAATTCACTGATTATTCTAAAATCTTGACTTAGATCAATCACTTTAATATCATTTGGAATTTTTTTTAATTCTTTTTTGGAATTTCCATGTCCTAAACAAAGGAAAATTACATCAACTTTTTCTTCTAATTCACTGGAAAATCTAATATTTCCTATTTCACCAAATAAATCTTTATGAGTCGTATGGACTAACTCCCCAAAACTACTTTTACTAAGTATGGTTTTTATATTAGCTTTAGGATGATATGTGATTAACCTAATCAGTTCTCCAGCGGTATAACCCGTCCCTCCAATAATACCTATTTCAATCATTTTTTAAATTTTTTTTTAATTTGTGATATATTTTCATTTGATTACTAAGAATTTTTGTAAATCCTTTCACATCTTCTGATGTCCATGCATGATTAACTTCTCCATATTTAGCGTCAATATTAGAAGATTTCATTAAATCAAATTTAGATTTTATTCCAACTAAATGAAATCGATAAGGATATAAAATTATGTTTACAATACCAGTTAATCTATCTTGTGTACTTTTTAAGAATTTTTCTATATCTCGCATAACTGGATCTAAATATTGAGCTTCGTGAAGCAACATGCCATACCAATCAGATAGTTGTTTTTTCCAATAAATTTGCCATTTTGTGAGAATATGTTTTTCTAATAAATGGTGGGCTTTAATTATAATAATTGCTGCGGACGCTTCAAATGCTACTCGACCTTTAATCCCGATAATAGTATCTCCTACGTGTACCCCCCTACCTATGGCAAATTCGGAAGCAATTTTTTCAATTTTTATGATATTATCCACTGCCTTCCCTTTTACTTTATTAACACCTATTAATTCTCCTTTTTCAAATTCTAATTCTAAATTTTCGCTTTTTTTTTTCCCTAATCTTGTAAGATAAGCTTCTTCTGGGAAATCACTATAAGAAGTAAGCGTTTCTTCTCCTCCTATACTAGTTCCCCAAATTCCTTTATTAACCGAATATTTCGCTTTATCCCAACAAATAGATATACCTTGATTTTGTAAATATTTAATTTCATCTTTTCTAGATATATTCATATCTCTTATTGGAGATAAAGTAATTTTTTCTGGACAAATAATTTGAAAAGCTATATCAAATCTAATTTGATCATTACCAGCACCAGTACTCCCGTGAGCTATAGCTTTTGCTTGAATAAATGATGCATATTGTGCTATTTTTATAGCTTGAAAAATTCTTTCGGAACCTACAGAAATTGGATAAGTATCATTTTTTAATATATTTCCAAATATTAAGTATTTTATACAGTTTTGATAATATTCTTCGATTGCATGAATAGTTTTATGTGATTTAGATCCAATACTTATGGCTCGATCCTGTATTTTATCTAATTCATACTTTTTAAATCCTCCTGTATTAATAATAACTGTATGGACTTCATAATTTTCTTGAATAAGGTATTTTAAACAAAAAGAAGTATCTAATCCCCCGCTATAAGCTAGAACAATTTTATCTCCTTGATTTAATTTGATTTTATTTATTTTTTGATAATTTTTAGGATCATATAATAGTCCGGTACACAAACACATCTTTTTATTATTCCTCATTAAAATATCAAAATTTTTACAATTTTTACATCCATTCCAAAACTTTTTTGATTCAGTAAGTTCGTTGAATGAAACTGGTTTAAATCCTAATTCTGTATTAATTTTAATAACCGGATTACTAGTAGTGATACTAAATATTTTAGAATTTGGAAACTTTTTTTTAGATAACTTAAATAGTTCTATTTTAATAACTTTTGCTAATCCTTTTTTTCTAAATTTAGGAAAAACAATTAGACCAGAATTTACAATAAATTCTTTATTCTGGAATACATCTAAATAACTAAATCCTGCTAGCTCTTCATTAAAGAATGCAATGATAGCATCACCATTAATCATTTTAGATTTAATATATTCTGGATCTTTTTTTGCTATCCCAGTCCCTCTTATTCTTGCCGATTCTTCTATTTTTTTACAAATCAAGTAAGCATATTTTGTATCCTTATCATGAGATACTCTAACTTTTATTTTCATTTTAATTAAGTCCCCACTATAAATCTATACCCTTTATGATCAAAAAATAATTTTATCGATAGTAAAACATTACAATTAAAAATAGGATTATTGTCATGCAAATTTAATAAAGTATTCATAGACATAGAATATATTTATGATTTTCTGAATTAATTCAGAAATAAATCTATCTCTTTTATATTATTCAATTTATTTAAAATAATTGAACTAATATTTACTCCATATTTATTAGATTGAAGATTTATAGAAATATTTCTTTCTTGATCATATAAAATAAAATTTAATTTTTTTTCCCCTTTATTATGAATAACTATATTTTCTATATTATCAATTAATAATTGATCCAGATCATTTATATTAATTTTTAATATTAATTTATGCACTAAATTAGTGAAAACATTTTTTAATTCTTCTATGTGCAGAATGTGAATACGATTTTCTTTATCTATAGATACAAATAGAAATAACAAATTATTTTTAAATAAAATAGATTTATATTTTAAATATTTTTTTCCGTAAATCCTGAATTCTTTAGATGAATTATAATCATCCAATGAAAAAATTCCGTATCTAATACTATGTTTTGCATAAAATCTATCCTCTATTTTAGATAGAATTCCTACGAATGTATAATAATGTTTATGTTTATTATTTATCAATTCTTTTCTATTGAATTTATCTATCGATAAGTTTGTTAGATATTTTATTTCATAAGAAAAATCATATAAAGGATGTGAACTCACATAAGTTCCCAATACTTCTTTTTCTTTAGATAATATTTTAATATTACTCCATTTATCACAATCAACAATAATTGGAATATCAATTTTTTTATTATTCTTCTTTCTTGATCCGAATTTAATGATTTTTTCTAAAAAACTTAATTCCTCAGAATCTTCAATATGAAAATATTGCTCTCTACGTATATTAAAATTATCTAAAGCCCCTGATAAAACTAAATTTTCCAATGTTTTTTTATTAACTACTCGTAAATCTACTCGATTTACTAAATCGAATATAGAAGAAAATAAACCATTTTTTTCTCTTTCTTCAATAATTTTTTTTACAGCATTTTCTCCTACACCCTTTATTCCAGTAAGACCAAATTGAATACAATTTTTACTAATACTTCTAAAAGTAGAATGACTTTCATTGATGTCTGGTTTTTTTATAAAAAATTCCATTCTTTTGCATTCCTTTATAAAAAAATTAAGTTGTTTTATATTATGCATATGACTACTTAATACATAAGTCATATACTCGCAAGGATAATGCGCTTTTAAATATGCGGTTTGAAAAGCAATATAAGCATAGCAAGTGGCGTGAGATTTATTAAACGCATAACAAGAAAAATGTTCCCAGTCTCTCCATATTTTTTCTATAATATTTTTATTATATCCTTTACATACAGATCTATTAATAAATTCGTTTTTCATTTTATCAAGAACTTCTCTTTGTTTTTTCCCCATGGATTTTCTTAATAAATCAGCCTCACCTTTACTAAAATCTGCTAATTTTTGAGAAATAAGCATTACCTGTTCTTGATAGATTGTAATTCCATATGTTTCTTTCAATATTTCTTCCATTTCGGGAAGATCATATCTAATAGTTTCTTTTCCATTCTTTCTAGATATAAAATTAGGAATATACTGTAATGGACCCGGACGATATAAAGCATTCATAGCTATTATATCGTCAAATTTATCAGGCTTTAATCTACATAAATATTTTTGCATACCTGTAGATTCATATTGAAAAATAGCTATAGTTTCTCCTTTTTGAAATAGACTATAAGTTTTTTTATCATTCAATGGAAATGATATATCATTTTTGTTATACCTTTTTTTAATAAGATTTATAGTATTTTTTATAACACTAAGTGTTTTTAAACCTAAAAAATCCATTTTCAATAATCCAGTATGTTCTACTACATTATTATCAAATTGTGTGACTAATAAATTAGATTCTTTTGATACAGAAACCGGAACTATGTTTTTAATATCCCATGGACTTATAATTATTCCACAAGCATGAACTCCTGTACTTCTGATAGTCCCTTCTAAAATTTTCGCTTGTTTTAGTACTTTACTGGATAAAGATTTTTCATTATTAGCAATTTTTCTGATATTATGTATATTCCTTATTTCTTCCTTATTAATTTTTTCTAATGGAATATTTTCATCCAAAATATTTTTTAATGATAAATTATTAGGAATCATTTTTGCTATATAATCTGTCTTATCTAAGGATAACCCTAATACTCTACCAATATCTCTAATAGATGATTTAGCTCCCATGGTAGAATATGTAACAATTTGTGCTACTTTATCTTTTCCATATTTTTTAGTAACCCAATCTATTATTTTTTCACGGCCTTTATCATCAAAGTCAATATCTATATCTGGTAATGATATTCTATCTGGATTTAAAAATCTTTCAAAAAGTAAATTATATTTAATTGGATCAATTTCAGTTATTCCTATACAATAAGCCACTACAGATCCCGCTACAGATCCTCTACCAGGTCCTACAGAAATATTCATTTTTTTAGCTTGATAAATAATATCTTGAATAATCAAAAAATATCCTGAATACCCTATTTTTTTTATTGTTTCTAATTCAAAATTAATCCTATTATGTATTTCTTTTGTTATATTTTTATAACGTTTTTTAGCTCCTTCATAAGTTAATTTTGATAGAATAAAATTTTCTCCTATTTTTTTTGAATTATCGGATGAATCATTAATCCTAAATTTAGGAAGTATAATTTTACGTAAAATATGATAAGGTTCTATTTTATTAACTAATTCTTTCAAAGAATCGAAAGATTCTGGAAGATCTAAAAATAATTGTTTCATTTCCTCTTTACTTTTAAAAAAATGCTGATTACTAGATAATCCAAATCTGAACCCTTTTCCTTTTCCTATAGGAGTAGATTGCTGATGTCCATTTTTTATACAAAGGAGAATATCATGAGCATGATATTCTTTTTTATCCATATAAAAAACATTGTTCTGCACAATATATTTTACGTTATATTTTTTTGAGAATTTAATTAGGACTTCATTAACATAATCCTCTTCTTCTAATCCATGACGTAATAATTCTACATAAAAATCGTCTTTAAATAGATCTTTCCACCATAAAAATAATTTTTCTGCTTTTTTTTCTCCATAATTTAATATAGTATATGGAATTTCTGAATTAATATCCCCGGTTAGTGCAATTAAATCTTCTTTATAATCTTCTATAATATTTTTTCCAATTCTAGGAATTCCAGAATAAAATCCATGAATAAAACCAAAAGAACATATTTTTATTAAATTATGATATCCTTTTTTATTTTTAGATAAAAGTACTTGTGTATATCTTCTATCCGGTTGTTCTTTAGTAAATTTCTTCTGTAAATAATTTTCTGAAATGAATAATTCACAACCAACAATTCCTTTAATATATTTATTAGGATAGTATTTTTCATTTAAAGAATGAATAGTATTTAAAAAATGAAATGTACCCATCATATTTCCATAATCTATTATTCCTACAGCTGGCATATTAAGATCCATAGCCTTTTTTATAAGAGATTTTATACTAATGGTAGAACATAAAATAGAAAAGTGGGTGTGATTATGAATTTGAGAATATGAAAAATTTTTTTTATTCCAATTATATTCTAATTCTTTTTTATTTTGTTTATTTCTATTGGATTTTTTTAATTCCTTCTTAATTATATTTGTCTTTTCAAAAGAAACCAAATTAGATGGAATCTTATAAGAATATTTATTTTTGAATGAATCTGTGATATCTTTGTCAAGATCAGATATCAATCCAATTCGTAAAAGTTCTAAAAAACAACGAGATGTTGCTTTTACATCATTAGCTGCATTATGAACATTTGGTATTATTTCTGAAAATAACTTATAATATAATTCAGATAATGTTGGCCACTTAAACTTCCTTCTACTACCTGGAATTTGACAGTAATTTACTGAAATTAATTGGGTGTCAAATTTTTTTTTCTTTTGAAAAGATATAGTCTCTTTTTTTCTTAAAAATTCACATTCAATAATTTTTAAATCAAAATCTAAATTGTGTCCAACAATATATTTATATTTATCAAAAGTTTTTTTAAATTCATTAAGAACAAAAATTAATGGATATCCATATTTTTCTGCTATTTTATTATTTATTCCATGTATTTTAAAAGAATTAAAAGGAATATCAAAATTATCAGGCTTTATAATGAAATTTTTAAATTCTATCAAATCACCTAAAATTCCATGAACTTGCCATGAAAATTGAACTATTCTAGGCCAATTATTAATATCAGAATTTGAATAATTTATAAATAATGGTAATCCTGTTGTTTCTGTGTCAATAATAAGATACATTTTATCAAAAATTGGTAAAAAAGTTAGTGAAAAATTGTTAGTTTTGTATTACATTTTTTTATATAAAAAAAAATAATCTGGATAAATAAATTTTTAATTTAATTGAAAATTTTGATCTTTTATTTTTATTGAATACTGTTTTATTTAAGATAAAAAAAATGTTAGTTATAATTAATAAAAAAAAATATAAATATGGCTTCTCAACAAACTGTAAACAACAAATTAAAAATAAATAATCTTTTTGACTGGGATAAACACGAAATACAGATTAATAATGAAAAAATTAATAACAAAAAATTAGAAAGTATTTATACTAATAATTTACCAAAAGTCAAAGAATTAGAAACTTATAAAGGGGTAATAACTAATATTACAGATAGAAATATTATTGTAGATTTTGGATTTAAAGCTGAAGGAATAATTCCTTTAAGCGAATTTCGAGAAAATTTTCCATTTAAAATAGGATCTGATATAGAAATAATGGTAGTTAAAATAGATTATAAAGGAGAATGTATTCTATCTTATCAAAAAGCTAAAATGCTTAGAAATTGGAAACAAATTAATGAAGTTTATGAAAAGTCAGAAGTGATATTAGGTTATGTAGCAGCTAGAACAAAAGGAGGATTAATTGTTGAATTATTTGATATAGAGTGTTTTTTACCTGGATCACATATCAATGTAAAACCTGTTAGAGATTATGATACTTATGTAGGAAAAACCATAGAAGTTAAAGTAGTTAAAATTAATAAAAAAACTAAAAATGTAGTGGTATCTCATAAAATATTAATAGAAAGAGATATTGAAGAACAAAGAAAAGAAATGATATCTAAATTAGATAAAGGCCAAGTTTTAGAGGGAAAAATAAAGAATATATTACCTTATGGAGCCTTTGTGGATTTAGGGGGAGTTGATGCTTTACTTCATATAACAGATATGAGTTGGCCACATATTAATCATCCTACAGAGATAGTGCAATTAGAACAAAAACTAAAATTTGTTGTACTTGGTGTTGATAAAGAAAAGAATCGTGTTCAGTTAGGATTAAAACAATTACAACCTCATCCTTGGGATTCATTAGATCCTACATTAAAAGTAGGAAGTAAAGTAAAAGGAAAAGTTAGTGTTTTAGCGGACTATGGTGCATTCATAGAAATTTTACCCGGAGTAGAAGCCTTATTACACATTAGTGAAATGTCTTGGTCTACTGATTTATCATCTCCAAAAGATTTTTTACAAATTGGTGATGAAATAGAAACTATAATTCTTACTATAGATCGTGAAGATAGAAAAATGTCTTTAAGTGTAAAAAGGATGACTGAAGATCCTTGGATTAATATTAATAGTAAATATACAATTGGTTCCCAACATGAAGGGATAGTAAAAAAATTTATGAACTTTGGATTATTCGTTGAATTTAAAGATGGAATATCTGGTCTTCTTTATACAAGTGATCTATCATGGACTAAAAAAATAAAACATCCTTCTGAGTTTTGTAATATTAATGATGAACTAAAAGTAATTGTAATTTCTTTAGATTATAAAAGAAGAAAATTAATTTTAGGACATAAACAGCTAATGGTAAATCCATGGAATAAATATGAAAAAATATATATGATGGATAGTATTCATAGTGGAATTATTTTAAATATTTTTGATAAAGGTGCAACTGTTAAATTTTATGATTCATTAGAAACATTTGTCCCCAAACGTTTTTTGGAAAAAAAGAATGGTACCCAATTTAAAGCTGGTGAAGTGGCTGAATTTAAAGTAGTTGAATTTAATAAGGATATAAAAAAGATTTTGTTTTCTCATACAGCTACTTATCGTATTAGTAGAATTCAAAAGAAAGAAAAACGTATTAGAAATAGAAAATTTGAAAGATCTACTCTGGGAGATATAGAAGGATTAATGAAACTTAAAGAACAGATAGAAAAAGACAAAAAAAAAGAAGATAAAGCGATTCAATCTGAAGATAAAAAAGAAGATAAAGCGATTCAATCTGAAGATAAAAAAGAAGATAAAGCGATTCAATCTGAAGATAAAAAAGAAGATAAAGCGATTCAATCTGAAGATAAAAAAGATAAATAATAATAAGATGGAAACACACCCTATCGCAGAAAAAGAAGGATGGAAGGTAGAAAAAGATTTCCCAGTTTGGGCTAATAATGAATTATATTTAAATACAATTAAAAGTGGATATTTACTAAAAGGAGAAACACCGATTGAAGCTTATAAGAGATTAGCAAGTAATGCTTCTAAAATACTTAACAAGCCTAAAATAGAAAAAAATATTTTTAATATTCTTTGGAAAGGGTGGTTAATTCCTTCTACTCCAGTTATGGTAAATTTTGGGACAGAAAAAGGATTACCTATTAGTTGTTTTTCAGGTAGAGTAGGTGATAGCATGTATGATATATATAGGAAAAATTTAGAAATGGCTATTTTAAGCAAACATGGAGGAGGGACATCTTATGATTTTAGTTTAGTTAGACCAATGGGGAGTTATATAAAAAAAGGTATTTTAGGAAAATCTGATGGTATTATTCCATTTATAAAATCATATGATAGTACAATTATAGCTAGTAAACAAGGAAGCACTAGAAGAGGTGCAGTAGCCATATATTTAAATATTGAACATAAAGAATATCCAGAATTTTTAAAATTAAGGGAACCTAAAGGTGATATCAATAGACAATGTCATAATATTCATCAAGGAACAATATTGTCAGATTCTTTTATAAAAGGTATTTTTAATAAAAATGGAATAAATAAATCATTATGGGTTAGTACATTAAAAAAACGTGTAAAAACAGGAGAACCATATTTATTTTTTATAGATAATGCTAATAGAAATATTCCTGAAAATTGGAAAAAATATGGATTAAAAATACATCATAGTAATCTATGTTCTGAAATAATGCTCCCTACAGATGAAAATCATACTTTAGTTTGTTGTTTATCTTCCTTAAATTTAGAAAAATATAAAGAATGGAAAAATACTAATACTGTTTTTTATTCAATTTTATTTTTAGATTCTGCTTTACAAGAATTTATTAATAAAGGTAAAAATATAAAAGGAATAGAAGATGCTGTTAGTTTTGCAGAAAAAAGTAGAGCAATTGGATTAGGTGCTTTAGGTTGGCATTCATATTTGCAATCTAATATGATTTCTTTTGGATCTTCAACAGCTGATACTTTAAC